>NZ_JBZVFG010000007.1:50869-115115 GCF_058402785.1 Candidatus Magnetaquiglobus sp. | reverse complement strand
GAGAACCCCCTCACCCCCCAACCGTGGCCCTCCCTTACGGGAGTTCCACGGTAAAAAGCAAAAACGAATCTCGCAAAGGCTGCGCGCGGCGCCTTTTTCGCAAAAAACGCGAAAAAGGCTTCTTTGAGGAAGAACGCGCTCAAGTCAAAAACAAAGTCCCAAGGGCTTTGCCCTTGGATCCCACCAGGGGGATAATCCCCCTGGACCCTTGATCATGGAACCACGCATCCCGTGATGGGTGCGGTTTAGCGCGCCCTCCAACCGCCACCCGTGCCGACAATCACACCCCGCCGCGCTGCTCCGCCGGACGCCGGGCCAGCTTGGCCAGCGCATTCAAGAAGGCCAGCGCCGAGGCCACCACCACGTCGTTGTCCACCCCGCGCCCCTGCACGGAGCGCTCGTCCCGCTCCATGTTGACGATCACGTCCGCCTGGGCATCGATGCCGCCGGTGATGGCGCGCACCTCATAACGTTGCAACCGCACCTCGTTGGCGCCGGGCACCAGATTGACGATGGCGTTGAACACCGCGTGGATCGCCCCCTCGCCCCACCCCGCGCCGCGCTGGGCATGCCCGTTCACCTGGATCTCCACCGCCGCCACCGGAGTATCCTCGGTGCCCGAGGCGACATGCAGACGAGTCAGCTTGTACGGATCGGCCTCGCGCACCATCTCGTCGTCCACCAGGGCGCGAATGTCGTCGTCGAAGAGGTTTTTCTTCTTGTCCGCCAGATCCTTGAAGCGCTGCATGATGCGCTCGACCTGCCCTTCCGGGAGCTGGTAGCCCAGCTCGCGCAACCGTTCGGCAAAGGCATGGCGTCCGGAGTGCTTGCCCAGCACCAGGCGGTTGGTGGCCAGACCCACCGAGGCCGGGGTCATGATCTCGTAGGTGGAGGCATCCTTGAGCATGCCATCCTGATGGATCCCGGATTCGTGGGCAAAGGCGTTGGCACCGACGATGGCCTTGTTGGGCTGGATCGGAAAGCCGGTGATGCGCGAGACCAGACGCGAGGCGGTGGTGATCTCCTCGGTGATCACGTCGGTGTGGTAGGGCATGATGTCGCGTCGGGTGCGCAGCGCCATCACCACCTCTTCGAGCGCCGCGTTGCCGGCCCGTTCGCCCAGCCCGTTGATGGTGCATTCGACCTGGCGGGCACCGTTACGCACCGCAGCCAGGGAGTTGGCCGTGGCCAGACCCAGATCGTTGTGACAGTGAACCGAAATGACCGCGCGATGGATGTTGGGCACCCGGCTCATCAGTTGATGGATCCGTTCGCCGAACTCATGCGGCAGGGTGTAGCCGACCGTATCCGGGATGTTGACCGTGGTGGCCCCGGCATCGATCACCGCCTCGACGATCCGGCACAGAAAGTCCATCTCCGAGCGTCCCGCATCCTCGGCGGACCACTCGACGTTCGAGGTGTGGCGTTTGGCGCGTCGCACGCCGGCCACCGCGGCCTCGACCACCTGATCCGGGGCCATGCCGAGTTTGTGACGCATGTGAATGGGACTGGTGGCGATGAACAGGTGGATGCGGGGATTGGCCCCCTCGCGCAGCGCCTCCCAGGCGCGATCGATATCCGCGTCGCGGGCGCGCGCCAGTCCGGCCACCGAGCAGTCGCGGATGGAGCGGGCGATGTTGCGCACCGATTCGAAGTTGCCCGGCGAGGAGATGGGAAAGCCGGCCTCGATCACATCCACCTTGAGTCGTTCCAACTGCAGGGCGACGCGCAACTTCTCGTCCGGGGTCATCGACGCGCCGGGCGACTGTTCGCCGTCCCGCAAGGTGGTATCAAAGATGAAAACTTTCTCGGACATGTTCATCCCTCCTGGATCGACACGCCACTCGGATCCGACTGGCCGGTCATCGGTGATGCAGGGACCGGGCCATGCCGCATGCCGGGTCAGGCGTGGGACTTCCCGGACTCCTCGCCCTCGGCGGCCTCGTTGAACTCCTTCACCTCGTCCTCTTCCTCCTCCTGTCCCTGGGCCAGCAGACGACGATACTCCCGGTGGCTGGAGTAGGCGGAGAGCAGATAGGCCCAACAGACCGCGAACAGGGTAGCGGCCATGTGGATGGTGAGCACGGTGATGAACAGCACCACCGCCACCAGGGTCAGGAAGGGACGACGGCGGTGCCAGTTGAACTCCTTGAAGCTGCGGAAGCGGATGCCGCTCACCATCAGGATGCCCAGGGCATAGACGAGCACCAGGGGAAGCCAGCGCCAGAACTCCGAAATGCCGGCCTCGGCGCGTCCGCCTGGAGGCGCGATGCCCAACTCCACATAAAAGAGCACCGTGGCCGCGAGCACGCCGGCGGCGGCGGGAATGGGCAATCCCTGGAAATAGCGTTTGGCCACCGATTCGATGGGTGCGGCCTTCTGCACGTTGAAGCGTGCCAGGCGCAGCGCGCCGCACACCGCGAACAGGAACGCGCCGGCCCAGCCAACCCTGGCGAAGGGGGTCAGGGCCCACTGATGGATCAGGACTGCCGGGGCGATGCCGAACGACAGGAAGTCGGCCAGGCTGTCGTACTCCTTGCCAAAAGCCGAGGTGGCGTTCATGGCGCGCGCCACGCGGCCATCCAGGCCATCGAACACGCCAGCCACCAGGATCGCCATGGCGCCCTGTTGATAGCTGCCGGTCAAGGCGGCCATGATGGCGTAGAAGCCGAAGAACATCCCTCCGGTGGTCAGCAGGCACGGAAAGATGATCGCCCCTTTCTTGGTATTCTCGCTGGTTTCGCCCACAGTGATGGTTCTCTCTTTTTTGGAAGTGCGTGCCGGCAATCAATCTTGTGGGGCATGGCCCCCGGACGCCTACAGTCGGGCGATGATCGTTTCGCCGGCGCGGGTTTTGTCCCCCAGGGCCGGTTCGATCTTGGCCGTGAGCGGCAGGTAGACATCCACCCGCGAGCCGAACCGGATCAGGCCGAACCGTTGGCCGGCGTTCTTGGCGTCTCCGGCCTTGAGGTAGCAGATGATGCGGCGTGCCACCAGTCCGGCCACCTGCACGAAGGAGATCGACACGCCATTTTTGGTTTTGGCATGGACCTCCATGCGTTCGTTTTCGATCGAGGCCTTGTCCAGGGCGGCATTGAGGAACTTGCCGGGGTGGTAGGCGACCGCCTCGACCGTACCATCGATGGGAAAGCGGTTCACATGGACGCTAAAGACGTTCATGAAGATGGAGAACTTGCGTGCCGGCAGGCCGGAGAGGGGGGCGATGGTCTCTTCGATGGCCACCACCCGGCCATCCGCCGGGGCGATCACCAGACCGTCACCGGTGGGCGTTTGGCGTTCCGGGTCGCGGAAGAACCAGACGCACCAGCCGGCCAGGATCCACAGAACCCCCTGGGCCAGCGGGTGGGCATGCAGGGCGCTTGCCACCGCGGCCACGACCACGAATGCAGCGATGAACGGCAGACCTTCCTTGGCCACTGGTGAGCGTGATGACATGCGTGATCTCCAAATTCAGCAATCGATGTGAACCCGATATGGACAGGGGCCAAAGCGGGTGGGGGTCAAGTCAGGGGCCAGGGGAGCCGGGTCGGATCCAAACTGGCGGGTCCAGGGACCCAGGGCCCCGGGGTGAGGAGGTTCTCCCCCTGTCAGGCAAGTTTACCGTGGAACTCCCGTAAGGGAGGTCCACGGTTGGGGGCTGAGGAGGTTCTCCCCCCATCATGCAAGTTTGGAAACGAAGCTCGTATGTTGCACTGTGGCCTTGCGGGAAACGACGCATCTCAAAACAGACGCGGTTTAATGGCGCGCGCCAAAGGCAAAGGCAAAACCAAAACCTCGGAGGCTCTGCCTCCGCACTTAAGCCGGGGACCTTGCGGTCCCCGGACCCCTGCGACACTTCAGACCACTCAGTCCTTGATCAGTTCTTGATCAGTTCTTGGACTTGTCCACCAACTTGCCCTTGCGAATCCACGGCATCATCTCCCGCAACCCGGCCCCCACCTTCTCGATGGGATGCTCGGTGCCACGACGACGCAACGCCTGGAAATGAGAGCGACCGGCCATGTTCTCCAGAATCCACTCACGGGCAAAAACACCGGTCTGGATCTCGTCGAGAATCTTCTTCATCTCCTGCTTGGTGCCGGCATCGACCACCCGCGGACCACGGGTCAGATCCCCATACTCGGCGGTATTCGAGATCGAATAACGCATGTTGGCGATGCCGCCCTCGTAGATCAGGTCCACGATCAGCTTGGTCTCGTGCAAACACTCGAAATAGGCCATCTCCGGAGCATAACCAGCCTCGACCAGGGTCTCGAAACCCGCCTGGATCAACGCCGTGATGCCACCGCACAACACCGCCTGCTCGCCGAACAGATCGGTCTCGGTCTCCTCGCGGAAACTGGTCTCGATGATGCCGGCCCGCCCGCCACCGTTGGCCGAGGCATAGGCCAACGCGATGGATTTGGCCTTGCCGGTGGCATCCTGATGGATGGCGATCAGACTCGGAACGCCACCCCCCTTGAGATACTCGGCACGCACCAGATGGCCGGGACCTTTCGGCGCGACCAGGAAGACATCGACACCCTTGGGCGGATCGATCTGACCGAAATGGATGTTGAAACCATGCGCAAAAACCAACGCCGCGCCGTTCTTGAGATTCGGGGCTACATCCTCGCGATAGACCCGCGCCTGATGCTCGTCCGGAACCAGGATCATCACCACGTCGGCTCCGGCCACGGCGGCGGAGACCTCCTTGACGCTCAGACCGGCCCCTTCGGCCTTGGCCCAGGAGGAGGAATCGCGGCGCAGACCCACGGTGACGCTCACGCCGGAATCCTTGAGATTCTGGGCATGGGCGTGACCCTGGGAGCCGTAACCGATGATCGCCACCTGACGGGAACGGATCTCGTTCAGATCGGCGTCGCTGTCGTAATAGACTTTCATGGAGCATACCTTTTGACAAAGATGGAAGGAGACGCGCCGAGCATCCCGACCCGTCGGAACGCCGCGCCTTTGAAATCCCTCATGATGAGACCAAAGCGATCCGGATTCAATGGCTGCTCTTGGAAACCATCCCCTTCTCGCCGCGAGAAAGGGCCACCAGACCGGTGCGCACCATTTCCGTGACCCCAAGCGGAGTCAGGAGGGCCAGACAGGCATCGAGTTTGCTCGAATCGCCGGTCACCTCGATCATGAACGAGGTGGGGGTGGCATCCACCACTCGGGAGCGGAAGATGTCGGCGATGCGCAACACCTCGGCGCGGGTGTCGCGATCGGTGGCCACCTTGACAAGCATCAGTTCACGCTCGACATGCGCCCCCTCGGTGAGATCGGCCACCTGGATCACCGGCACCAGTTTGTTGAGCTGCTTCAAGATCTGCTCGATGATCGAATCCTCGCCACGGGTAACCAGGGTGATGCGCGAGGTTTCGCCATCGCCGACCGGGGCCACGGTGAGGGTTTCGATGTTGAACCCCCGCGCCGAGAACAGTCCCACCACCCGGGACAACACCCCGGCTTCGTTTTCCACCAACACCGATATGACGTGACGCATGGCGCCCTCCTGACACAGATAGCTTCCCTGATTGTTTAACGTAGCTTAAATCTCACCAAACATCAACGCGAACCCCATGGCCTCACGTCGCGCCATCCCCACCCACCACCTCCCGAGCGACCGCCTTGTGCCACTCGGCCAAACCAATCGCCAGCGACTCTTCCAACCACTCCTTGAAACGGGCCGTCACGTTCTCTTCATCGTCCTTGTGGTTGAATTGGAAAAAGTCAGGAGCCGCGGGTCTAAGATCGGTTGTTCTGAATCCATCTCTGGTCTCATCATATTCTCTCTGCAGAATAAAACCGGTTGCAGCCAGAATGTTTTGATTATCCGGAATAACACCATGAAACGAAACCACAAACTGAAATACATTCTTTGTGATGATACTCAATCTTTCCCATTGTCTGTCATCAACCACAGATACCAGATCACAACCCGGAAAACCTTCCAACATCTCTCTTGAGATTTTATAGAGTTGTGATTTGTTGTTATTGATCATCGCAAGATACTCTAAGCGAAACTGGCTCTGAACATTTCGATATTTCTCACGATTATTGATTCCAACAACAGCCATTTCGATATTGCAATAATGCCCTGAATAGTTGTCGATCAGAATGTCGTAATAATTTCTGGAGGCATTCTCATTCAGTTTGGAAATCTCATTCAATGACGAAATCTCAGCTGAAGAATTAACCAAAAAAGTCTCAAACCTTTCTTTGGTGATTCTCACAAGAATCTCCAACAAACGAGATACTTTTTGGTGCCTGATCTGATCTTGAAGCTGAATCTGGAGATTTTTCTGTATCAACCTCAAACCCGAACTCAAAATCGCCTCGGCATGGCGTGTCTCAGGAAGCTCCTGTTCAACCTTGAGTGCCGCCAGGATCGAACGCCTCTGTCCAGAGACAAAAAAATCACACAGAGGTTTCAACCGCCCCTGATCGGCCTGCTCCAGGGCCTCGATGTAGACCGCGCGCTCCATGTCGCGAATCACCAGAGGAAAGAGCCGGTGCTTGATGAACACCAGACTGGCCAGAGAGCGCGCCACCCGGCCATTGCCGTCCTGGAACGGATGAATCTGGGTAAAACGATGATGCAGAAACGCAGCAAGCACCTCCGGCGGGGTCTCGTTACGAACATGCTTATTGTACCAGGTCAGCAGGCGCTCCATCTCATCGGAGACGAACTCCGGCGGGCAATACGGATGAAAAGATCCATCTTCACGTCTGGGATTGTTCGGGCATGTCTTGTATTGCCCTTTCAACAAAGGCACTTCGATCCGACGACCATCAAGGGTTTCGGCGGGCACCGACTCCTGCTGCCGGGTGAACTCGGCATGCAGCTCGCAAATATAGCTTTCGGAAAGCTCCCGCGCACTCGTGACGAAATCAAACAACCCCTCCACCACATGGCGTTGATCCTGGATCAACGCCGCCACACCCTCGGCCTGGTCGCGGCTCATATTGCCGCGATGGACGATCAGGCTGGCTTCGATCCCCTGTTCGATCAGAAGCTCGGTGACCCCACGGTCCCAGTGATAGAGCCGCTCGATCAGGCCCGTCTCGATGGCCCACTCGCGGTGCAGACGCCGTTTGAACTCCTCGAAGCTTTTGCTCCCCTCCAACTCCCGCCGGCGCTCCTCCCACACCTGGGCGAGCGCGAACAGCTCGGAGCTGGCAAGCGAAGCGACATCCTCGAGATCGGTGATGAAGGCGTATTCCACGGCACCATACCGCAACCATCTTGAGAAGCGTCACTTTCCGCGCGGCCCTTGTGCAAGATACGAGGGTCGTTTCCAAAAAACGGAAACGACCCTCGCGAAGGCTGCGCGCGACGCCTTTTTCGCATAAGGCCGCGAAAAAGGCTTTCTTGAGAAGAGCGCGCCAAAATCAAAGTCAAAACCCTGGGAGAGGAATCTCCCAGACGCTCTCTTTTTTTTCAACAGTACAATCTACACATTCCAAGCCGGGTGCGGGTTAAATCAATATCATCTCATTCAAACCCGCGCCGGCGGGCACCATGGGATAGACGTTCGCCTCGCGGTTGACGCGAAAATCCATGATCACCGTGCCCGGATGGCTCAATCCCCGCTCCAGGGTCGGGATCACCTGGTCCACCCGATCGCACACCAGACCCAACGCCCCATACGCCTCGGCGAGACGGACGAAATCCGGGGTGACGTGCATGTCCGATTCGGCGTAGCGCCGCTCGTAGAAGAACTCCTGCCACTGACGCACCATGCCCAGATAGCCGTTGTTCAGGATGATCACCTTGACCGGCAGTTTGTACTGCAAGCAGGTGGCGAACTCCTGGACATTCATCTGGATCGACCCCTCGCCGGTGATCACCACCACCTGGGCGTCGGGTTTGGCCACCTGGGCGCCCATGCCGGCGGGCAGACCATATCCCATGGTCCCGAGTCCGCCCGAGGTGAGCCAGCGCCGCGGCTTCTCGAAGCCGTAGAACTGCGCGGCCCACATCTGATGCTGACCCACGTCCGTGGCCACGATCGCATCGCCCTTGGTGACCTGATGCAGGCACTGGATCACGTACTGGGGCTCGATCACCTCGCTGCCCTGATTGAACCGCAGGCACTCCCGCTTGCGCCATTCGTTGATCTGCTCCCACCAGGGACCCACGTCCTGCAACCCGGACTTGTAACCCGGCGCATGCACCAGGTCGTTGAGCTGGGCGAGCACATGCTTCACGTCGCCCACGATCGGCAGATCCACCTTCACGTTCTTGGAGATCGAGGTGGGATCCACGTCGATGTGCATGATGGCCGCGTGGGGGGCGAACACCGACAGCTTGCCGGTCACCCGGTCGTCGAATCGGGAGCCGATGGCCACCAGCAGATCACAGTTGGAGACCGCCATGTTGGCCTCGTAGGTGCCATGCATGCCGAGCATGCCGATGAAGCGTCCATCGGCGGCGGGGAACGATCCCAGCCCCATCAAGGTGTTGGTGAGCGGGAAATTCAATCCCTCCACCAGTTTGAACAGCTCCTCCGAGGCGTTCGAGAGCACCGCGCCGCCGCCCACGTAGAGCACCGGGCGCTTGGCCTGCTGAAACATCCGGGCACCGCGCCGGATCTGACCGACATGCCCGGACAGGGTGGGCTTGTAGGAACGGATCTTCGGTTCGGCGCCGGAGTAGACATACTCGGTCTCGGCCACGGTGATATCCTTGGGAATATCGACCAGCACCGGTCCAGGACGTCCGCTGCGGGCGATGAAGTGGGCCTCGCGCAAAACCCGCGCCAGATCGTTGACATCGCGCACCAGGAAGTTGTGTTTGGTGCAGGAGCGGGTGATGCCCACGGTATCGGCCTCCTGGAAGGCGTCGTTGCCGATGAGCGGCGCCGGAACCTGTCCGGAGATGCACAACAGCGGAATCGAATCCATGTGGGCGGTAGCCAGGCCGGTGACGGCATTGGTGGCGCCGGGACCGGAGGTGACGATCGCCACGCCCACCCGTCCGGTGACGCGGGCGTAGCCATCGGCGGCATGCACCGCGCCTTGCTCGTGGCGGGTGAGATAGTGATGGATCCGGTGCTTGTTTTTGTAAAGCTCGTCGTAAATATACAAAACCGTGCCGCCGGGATAGCCGAACAGGGTATCGACCCCCAGATCCACCAGGGTTTGTATCACGATCTGCGCGCCCGTCATTTTCACGTTAGGTTCACTCCTTGAAATGCGCAAAGACAAACTCCACCTCTGATGCATGGGACAAGCCAAAAACTATGAAGTTCCCGTCCCGACCTGTCAACCGAATCGAAAAAATTTCCGGTTATCGCACCCGTCCGCACACGAACCGCCCCGGTTGACACCCTCCCGGTGCGGAGGGCGTGGGCATCCCCTTGCCTGGACAATGATCACCATTCCAGAATATCACTTTTCAAGGTCAACGAACACCAAGAATCGGGAGCCGCGCCTTTAGATCCGTCCCAAGGCGTGATAGGATCTCGTGGCGTCTGGATTCTTTTGCGAAAGGGAACCAGCCAGGAACCCGGAACCGAACGATCCACGGATCCCCACGGCACCCCCGAGGATCCCACGTACGCATCACCCATCATGCCATCAACCCGGAGCGACTTCATGTTCACCAGCGCCAGCAGCCAAGTGGATCGCCGTCTCAACAGCCTCGAAAAACATCTGCAACAGGAAAACCCCGTCCTGCTTCAGGTGGTCCAAACCTTCCGCGAACTCGATCAGGTCGCCTATCGCATGGGCGTGATCAGCCGCGACGACTCGTTCGCCACCCGGGTCTCCTGGTGGCCTCTGATCTCGATCCTGGGCACCTTTTCCTCGGGAAAATCCACCTTCATCAACACCTTCATCGGTCAAAAACTCCAACGCACCGGCAATCAGGCCGTGGACGACAAGTTCACGGTGATCTGCTACAGCAAAGAGGAGAAGGTGCGCACCCTGCCCGGTCTGGCCCTGGACGCGGATCCGCGTTTCCCCTTCTATCAAATCAGCCAGCAGATCGAAAGCGTGGTCCAGGGCGAGGGCAAGCGCATCGACGCCTATCTCCAGCTCAAGACCTGCCTCACCGAAAAACTGCGCGGCAAGATCCTCATCGACTCCCCCGGCTTCGACGCCGACGCGCAACGCACCTCCACCCTGCGCATCACCGATCACATCATGAGCATCTCCGATCTGGTGCTGGTCTTCTTCGATGCCCGCCACCCGGAACCCGGCGCCATGAAGGATACCCTGGACCATCTGGTGAAAAACACCATCAACCGGGCGGACTCGAACAAGTTCCTCTTCATCCTCAACCAGATGGACTGCACGGTGCGCGAGGACAACCTCGAAGACGTCACCGCCGCCTGGCAACGCTCCCTGGCCCAGTCGGGTCTGACCGCCGGACGCTTCTACCAGATCTACAACCTCGAAGCCGCCCTGCCCATCGACGACGACACCATGCGCACCCGCTACGAAAACAAACGCCAGGAGGACATGGACGAGATCGACGAACGGATCCGGCGCGTGGAGGTGGAACGGGCCTACCGGATCATCGGCGTCCTGGAACACACCGCCAAGCAACTCATGCATCATGTGGCGCCCAAAACCAACGAACTCCTGAAGCGGTGGCGCAAAAACACCCTGCTGCTCGATTTCGCCCTCCTGATCACCCTCGTGGGCCTGTTCGGAGCGCTCTCCTCCGCCGGCGTGCCGGTCGGCACCTGGCTCGACCTCCAAACCTGGGTCGAGCGCCCCGTCTGGGTCCAGCTTCTGGTGGGGATCCTCGCCGCCGCCTCTTTGTCGGCGATCGTCTTTTTGCACTTCCTGCTGCGCAAGCTCACCGCCACGCTCCTGATCAAGAAAATCCCCAGCGAACTCGTGGACACCGATCTGCGCGAGTATGTGGAAAACGCCTTCGTGCGCAACACCCGACCCATGCGCCCCCTGCTCAACGTCCAGCCCGCCGGCTGGGGCCGCCTGGCGAAAATGAAGATCGAGAAAGTGCTCAAAAACTCCGATATGTACGTTCAGAACCTGAACGACCAGTTCACCAACCCCTCTGGTCGTGACGACGCGCCCAACCCCACCATTCAACTCGACGTGGCGTGACAGCGGCGCGCATGCAGGAATCACCGTCCCTCCCCCCTTGGTCTGGAGCCTCTCCACGCCAAGGGGAACGGGACTCGACTGGATGGCGGCGTGACGGTTGTCGGCGATGCTCAAACGACTCTCCCTGACCTGGAAGGCCCTGTTGGCCACCATGCTGGTGGCCACCGCGACCTGGAGCCTCCTGGACCTGGTGCAGACCGACCATCTGCGCACCATCTTCCATTCCCGTCTCTCGGCGGTGCTCGGCGAAAAGGCCGCCGCCAACCGCATTCTCTTCGACAACCACATCCGCGCCTATCACCAGTCGGTGCGCCTTCTGGCCGCCCAGAAAAACTTTCTCGACTACATCGACGACTGGCCGACCGTGGATGCCGCAAGCTCCCAGGTGATCCACCGCGAACGTCCGCCGCCCTGGCTGCCGCGCGCCTCGGTATTGCGCGGTTTCACCCCCCTGCCCCTGCTTTTGCTGCTCGATCAGGATGGACGGGTGCGCGAGATCCACCAGGGACAGACCGCCCCGCCGCCCCGCGAACTCCTCGAACCCACGCCGCTGCTCATGGAGTTGAGCCACAACCAGACCTTTCTGACCGCCATCGCCGGCGCTCCCTATCTGATCACTTCGGAGACGGTGCTCGACCGCTCTGGCGATCCCAAGGCCACCCTCATGCTGGCCGCCCCCCTCAACGACGAGTTCCTGTCGCGCTTCCAGGGACCGGTAGGACGCTATACCGGTCTGGTGGCGCTGATCGAGGGGGACAAACAGACCATCATCGCCTCCAACCAGCCGGAGATCCTCCCCTCGGGCATTCCTCTCTCCGACACCTCGGGACGGTTCATGGTCTCCGGGTATTCGTTCTTCGATTTCGGCTCCTCGGATCTGCTGTTGCAACTGGTGACCCTGGAATCGACGGAGACGTTGGAATCCCTGTTGAAATCGATCCTGGCCACGGAACGCCATCAACGGTTCATCACCGCCGGCGCGCTGATCATCGCCTGCCTGTTGATCATGCTCTGGATCACCCGTCACATTGAACAGATCACCCGTGACATCGTGGATTTCTCCCGAACCGTGCTCGCCTCGGTCTCGAGCGCCACCCCTGGCCAACAGGACGAACTCCAGACCCTGCGCAGCCGTTTCCGCCAACTGGCCGACGCCATCATCGACGCCCGCGACAGTTTAAGGAGCGAACTGGAGGAGCGCAAACGGATCGAAAGCGCCATCCGCAAGCTCTCCAGGGCGGTGGAGCAGAGTCCGGCGGCGGTGATGATCACCAATCCGCAAGGGCTCATCGAATACGTCAATCCCCAATTCACCACCCTGACCGGTTATGCCGCCGAGGAGAGCATCGGACGGGATCCGGGGTTTCTCAAATCCGGCAAGACCCCGGCCTCGACCTACAAGAACCTCTGGGAGACCATCGCCTCGGGGCAGGTGTGGCGCGGCGAGCTGCACAACCGGCGCAAGGACGGCTCCACCTATTGGGAGTTGAACGCCATCTCGACCATCCAGGATCGGGAGGCGGGCACCATCCATTACATCGCGATCAAGGAGGATGTGTCGCTGCGCATCGAGATGGAGAAGGCCCTCGAACAGGCGCGCGCCGCCGCCGAGGCGGCGATTCAGGTCAAGAACGACTTCATGGCCAACATCAGCCACGAATTGCGCACCCCGCTCAACACCATCATCGGTTGCGCCAACCTGGTGACCGAAAAGAACAACGGCGAGTTGAACAAGACCCAACGCAAGTACATCAAGGAGGTGTTGTCCGCCGCGGACCGGCTCACCCTGATGATCGACGACCTGCTGGACATCTCGCGGGTGGACACCAAGCAGTTCAATCTGGAAAAACAGCTGTTCGAATTGCGCGGTCTGGTGGAGGGGGCCGCGGCCATGGTGACCACCGAGGCGCGCACCAAGGGGTTGGCGTTTTCCTGCCGGATCCAGCCCGATCTGCCGGCGCGCCTGCGCGGCGACGCGGTGCGGCTGCGGCAGGCGTTGCTGCATCTGTTGGGCAATGCCATCAAGTTCACCCCCCAGGGCAGCGTCGAGATGAGCGTGGAGATGGCCCCACCTCCGGCGCCTCCCGGCACGGTGATCCTCACCATCGCCGATACCGGAATCGGCATCCCCGAGGAACTGCACGCCACCATCTTCGACCCCTTCATCCAGGTGGACTCCTCCCTGTCGCGTCCCTACGGCGGATCGGGACTCGGGCTGGCGATCACCAAGCGGATCATCGAGTTGATGGGCGGTTCGATCCGGCTGGCCAGCCGCGTCGAGGAAGGGAGCACCTTCGTGATCACCCTGCCGCTGGAGGTTCCGGAGCAGGATCTCGTCGAGGCGCGCGATCAACCGGTGGTGGTGGATGCGCCTGGGGTGGCGCCCCCCGGAACCCTGGCCGGAAGCAAGGCGCTGGTGGCCGGCAAGCATCCTGTCAACCGTCTGATCTTGAAAAAACTCCTCATTGCCCGCGGCCTGGAGGTGGTCGAGGCCAGCCAGTGTCAGACCGTGGATGCGATGGTGGACGAAAGCGGTCGATCGGCATTCGATCTGGTCTGTCTGGACTGCTCCCTCTCCCCCTCGGGAGGGGTGGAGGAGACCCGGCGTCTGCGCGCCCTGCCGGGCATGGCCGACACACCGGTGTTGTTGTTCGGCGGGGACGAGCGGCGGGTGGCCGAGGAGTTGCCGGGGGTGTTGATCCTGCCCAAGCCGATCCGACGCGCGCAGGTCTATCAGGCGGTCAATCTGGCGCTGAAACTGCCGCTCGAGGGCGATCTGGAAGAGGGGGAAACGAATGGGGAGGGTGAAAACGGCGGGTGAGACGCCCCCTTGAGGCCGGAATCACGGGGATCCGGGGGTCATGAACCCGAATCCCGAGCCGATGCGGTTGCCGACCCTCATCCATGGGATCGGTGGGGGCAGACCGTGTTCTGACAGTTCACATACAGCGACAACGAGTGGTCCTGCACCGCGAAACCGCGCGCCTCGGCGATCTCCTTCTGGCGTTTCTCGATGGTGGCGTCCACGAACTCCTCCACCCGGCCACACTGCATGCAGACCAGATGGTCGTGGTGCTCCCCCTGGTTGAACTCGTAGATCGCCTTGCCGGACTCGAAATGGCTGCGCATCAGCAGTCCGGCGTGTTCGAACTGGGTCAGAACCCGATAGATGGTCGCCAGACCGATCTCCTCGCCATCCGACATCAGCTTGCGATACACGTCCTCGGCGCTCATGTGTTGACCCGCGTCGGAAACGAACAGACGCAGCACTTTCATGCGCGGCGCGGTAGCCTTGAGCCCGGCGTTCTTCAGATCCCGATTCATGTCCATGGCCAATCTCCCTATAACAAATGCCAGATCAAGGATTGCAAGATTTTTTCACCCATTCCTGAAAAACGCAATGGCAATTCATCATTATTAGCAACTGCTTGAATTCGCCGCGCGATGGGACCATAATTGGTCCGACAAGATACGCCAACTTGTCGCGCAAATCACGACATCCTCCAGGAGCCACGACCATGAAACCCCTCCTCGCGGCGTTCGCGCTACTCGTCACCACCCTGTTCATCCCCTCCACGGGCCGAAGCGATGTGCTGGTCCTGGCCCACGGCTATCTCGGTTCCGCCGCCTCCTGGGAGCGGAGCGGCGTGGTGCCGATGCTTGTCCAAAAAGGGTGGGAGCGGGCCGGCATCCTCTCCCTGGGACCGGGCGGCGTGACGGAAGTTTCCGGCACGGGGCGGAAAGCCGCGAAAAAAATCTATCTGGTGGAACTCCCCTCCATCGCCCCCCTGGGACTCCAGGCCGATCACCTGACTCCCATGTGGCGCCTTTTGGCCCAGCGCCACCCGAACGAACCACTCATTCTGGTCGGCCATTCGGCGGGTGGCGTAGTGTTGCGCCTCTCCCTGGTGCGCGGCGAAGTCCCCAATCCCAAGGCGCTCATCACCATCGCCTCGCCCCATCTGGGCACCCCACGCGCCGAACAGGCCCTGAACGCCACGGATGATCCATGGCCCATCGACATCCTGCGCGACTTCTTCGACAATGGCGACTATCGGACCTTGCGGGTCTCCCGCGGGCTCTATCTGGACATCGTGCGCCAGCATCCGGGATCGCTCCTGTTCTGGTTGAACCACCAGCCCCACCCGGAGATCCGCTACATCTCCATCGTGCGCGGCGGACCGTTCGCCATGGGGGATTTCCTGGTTCCCGGCATCAGCCAGGATCTCAACAATGTCCCGGTCCTGCGCGACAAGGCCACCTCCCGGATCTCCGGCACCGGACACGAACTCTTTTGGCCCGATGGCCAACTCCTCGCCTCCCTGTTGGAGAAACTGCCCCAATGATCGCTCACGCTGCCCGCCCCCTCGGCCACGACACCTCCCTCTGGCGCCACGAACACAGCTTTGGCCTGAACGAAAAACTCGAGGCCGAACGTCGCACCCACTGGGTGGTCGCTCTCACCCTGGTCACCATGATCATCGAACTGCTGGCCGGCTACGCCACCGGCTCCATGGCCCTCACCGCCGACGGCTGGCACATGGGCACCCATGCCGCAGCCCTGGGCCTGGCCGCCTTCGCCTACGCCTTCGCGCGCCGCAATGCCAGCAATCCCCGCTTCACCTTCGGCTCCGGCAAAACCGGTCCGTTGGGCGGCTTCGCCAGCGCCGTGGCCTTGAGCCTCATCGCCCTGATGATGGCGGTGGAATCGCTGCAACGGTTGATCACCCCAATCCCGGTGGAGTTCTCCACCGCCCTGTTCGTGGCGATGGCGGGACTGGTGGTGAATCTGGTCAGCGCCTGGCTGCTCGGCGGCGCCCATCACCATGGCCACGGCCACGATCATCCGGACCATCACGACCACGGACACCACGCCCGGCAGGCCGTCCACGATGACCACGATGACCACGATGACCACGATGACCATCACGATCACGACCATCACCCGACCCAGGCCGACGGACATCAGGATCATAACCTGCGCGGAGCCTATCTGCACGTCATCGCCGATGCCATGACCTCGGTGACCGCCATCGTCGCCCTGTTGTGCGGCATGACCCTGGGGTGGGTATGGATGGATCCCCTGATGGGCATCCTCGGCTCCGTGGTGATCGCGGTCTGGGCGTATGGTTTGATCCGCGACAGCGCCAAGACCCTGCTCGACGCCGAGGATAATTTCCCGTTGCGCGAGGTGATCCGCGACCGCTTCTTCGACCACGACGCCGACATCGAAATCGCCGATCTCCACCTGTGGCGGGTCGGTCCGAGCAGTCACGCCTGCATCATCTCCCTCATCACCCACCATCCCGAAGGCGCGGACCACTACAAAACCCTGTTGCGCGGCATCGAGGGGCTGGATCACGTCACCGTGGAGGTCAACCACTGCCGGGCCTGCCCATGAAACTCCTCGCCATCATCCCGGCCCGCTGTGGCGCCAAGGGATCCACCAACCGGTTTCTCCAGGATCTGGGTGGACGACCCCTGCTCGCCTGGACCGTCGAACACGCCCTGAACTGTCCGGCGGTCACCCGCACCGTGGTGCTCACCGATCAGGAGGAGATCGCCCAGAGCGCCCGGCTGGCCGGAGCCGAGGTGCCGATCCTGATCCCCGCGACCCTCGCCAGGGAGGGGGTCTCCCTGGAAGCCGCCCTCGCCCCACTCATGGAGGAGTTCGCCAAGCGGGAGTTCTTCAAGCCCGACGCGATCATGATCCTCAGCCCCACCACGCCGTTGCGCTCCCCCGGACGGGTGACCGCCGCGGTATGGCAGTTCCAGGCCGAGGGGGCCGATTCGCTGGTGAGCGTCTGCGCCCAACCGCAACTCTTCTGGACCAATCCGCGCAACCCCCGTCCCGGCTTCGACCTGCGCTTGCGCACCCGCATCCAGGAGATGGGCGAGGCGGAACGGAGTTTCCGCGAAAACGGCTCGATCACCATCGCCCGCGGCGAACTGTTGCGCGAAAACAAGAGTCTGGTGGGCAGCAAGGTGACGTTGTTCCTGATGGACGAAAAGGAGAGTCAGGAGATCGACACCCTGCTCAACTGCCGCCCCTCCCAGGAGTGGCGTTGCGAACGGATCGCTCCCGAACCGGTGCGTGGCTCGCCTTTGGCCTGGATGGATGCCATCGTGTTCGACTTCGATGGCGTGCTGACCGACAACCGGGTGTTGGTGAATCAGGATGGCATCGAGTCGGTGCTGTGCAGTCGCGGCGACGGCATGGGATTCGATATCCTGCGCGCGGCGGGCATTCCCGCCTTCATCATGTCCACGGAGACCAATCCGGTGGTGTCGGCCCGGGCCAGAAAACTCAAACTTCCGGTGTTTCAGGCGGTGCGCGACAAGGGGGCGGCCCTGGAGGCGCTCTGTCGCGAACACGGTTTCAAACCGGAGCGGATCATCTTCGTGGGCAACGACATCAACGACCTGCCGGCCATGAAAATCGCCGGCTTCCCGGTGGCGGTGGCCGATGCCCAGGCGGTGGTGCGCAAGGCTGCCTGGCGGGTGTTGAAGACGCCGGGCGGTTTCGGCATCGTGCGGGAGTTGATCGAGGGGATCCTCGGCCTGCCCGACGCCATGCCGTGAAACGGGTGTGAAACCAATCTTGCCGGATGGCGCGCACGCCGCCAATCCCCCACCGAATGGCGCACGCCGCATCCATGACCTCAACCACCAGGAGACACTTCCAGATGTCATTCCCAGAAACCCCGAACATCACCCTGCGCGATCCCTTGGCCGAGCTGTTGGGCGCCGGCGAGGAGCCGTTCGTCTACACTTTCAACGACGCGGTGAAGCTGGCCGGACACGCCTGCCCGACCGTGGCCGGCGCCTTCCTGATGATCCGGCGCGCCATGGAACTGTTGTACCCGGAGACCATTCCGATACGCGGGGATGTTCTGATCACCGTGCCCAACCGCATCGAGGAGGGGGTCACCGGCCCGATCACCCAGATCTTCACCCTGGTGAGCGGCGCCGCGGGGCTGAACGGCTTCAAGGGGCTGGCCGGACAGCACAACCGCATGAACCTGATGCGTTTCCAGGAGGGGATGGGCAGCGCGGCCCCGTTCGTCTTCGAGGCCATCTCCACCGGACGCAAGGTGGCCCTGGTCTACTCCCCCGCCGCCATCCCGCCCGACCCGCGCATGGGGGAGATCATGCCGCTGGTGTTGAGCAACCGGGCCATGCCCGAGCTGCGCGCCGAGTTCGGTCGGTTGTGGCGCCAGAGGGTCGAGGCGATCCTGGCCGACGGCGGAAAAAGCACCGTGACCCAGGTCGGATGAGGCGTCTTCACGACCGGAAGATGAAATACACCGCACCCACCAGGCACAATCCGGCCCAAAGATAATCGAGCTTCAGCGGCTGCCCCATGTAGAAGACCGCGAACGGCATGAAAACCAGCAGGGTGATCACCTCCTGCATGATCTTCAACTGCGACACGGAGAGCACCGTATAGCCGATGCGGTTGGCCGGCACCTGGAGCAGATATTCGAACAAGGCGATCCCCCAGCTCACCAGCGCGGCGACATACCAGCTCCGATCCCCGAGATGCTTCAAGTGACCATACCAGGCGAAGGTCATGAAGACGTTCGAGAGGATGAGCAGAAACACGGTCAAAAGGGTCGGTTGCATGGCTCCTCGCTGACGGATATGGAAACGGAACGGTCCGGTTTGGCGATCCGCGAACTCGCCGGTGGTCATGGCCCCAAACCGGCGACGATCACCGGCACGACAGCCGCGCACCCGCGTTTTCGAGCAAAAAAATCGCCTGATTCCATGAAAGGCGCACGACAGGTATTCAGGACCCCTACATGTGGCGGGGTCCAGGGGCCAATGGCCCCTGGTGGGATCCAAGGGCGAAGCCCTTGGGAAGTTGCTTTTGATGTTGTCTTTCGCGCGCTTTTCACGCTAAGCGGTTTTTCGCGCCTTTTGCGAAAAACCGCTTAGCGTGAAAAGCGCGCGCCGTCTCATGTGCCCCCTCCGTTGCCCGTAAGGGCATAAGGAGGGGGCACATTGCCTTTCAGCACAACAAGCCGCCTCCGGCGGCCTGTTTGGGGCCATGTTCGCGGGATCGTTTTGCGCCTTTGGCAAAACGATCCCGCGAACATGGCTGCACGCAGCGTTTTTTCGCAGAACGTACCAAAGACAAAAGACAATAAAATCAAAAACAACACCTCGGAGGCTCTGCCTCCGCACTTAAGCCGGGGACCTTGCGGTCCCCGGTCCCCGGCCATAGAGAGGGGGGCTGAATGGTAAAGGGGGTGGGGGTTCTCCCCCCATCATGCAGGTTACGCACATTTCAACGCATCCTCCGCATCACCCGATCAAGAGGGCTTCTTCCCCGTGGTCACATAGGGATTCTCCCCACCGCGAAAATCCAACCGGATCGGCACGCCCTGAAACGCGAACCGCTCCCGCAGCCGGTTTTCCAGATAACGCCGGTAACTCTCCTCGATGGCGTCCGGACGATTCACGAAAAAGATGATCAACGGTGGCGAACTCTTCACCTGCGACATGAAGCGCAGCTTGACCGGTCGGCCTGCGGCGCGCGGAGGCGGGTTGGCCTCCACCGCCTCAGCCAGCCAGCGATTCAACATGCCGGTCGAAATGCGCTTGCGTCCCGACTCCCACACCTTGCGCACCGCCGGCAACAACCGCTCCACCCCCTGCCCGGTCCGCCCGGACAAAAACACCACCGGCGCATGATCAAAACGAGGGAATGCCAAACCCAGCTCGCGCCGAAAGGCGTTCTCCGCATCCCGTCCACGCTTGGCCAGCGCGTCCCACTTGTTCACCGCGAACACCAACCCGCAACCGGCCTCCAACGCATGACCGGCCACCCGTTGATCCTGCTCGCTGATGCCCCGGATCGCATCCAACACCAAGACGGCGGTTTTGGCCTTCTCCATGGCGTTCAAGGCAGCGATCGCGGCATATTTCTCGATGCGCAACGCAATCCGCGCCTTGCGCCGGATGCCGGCGGTGTCCACCAGGATGTACTTCTGCCCCTTGCCGTCCACGAACGAAACATCCACCGCGTCACGGGTGGTGCCGGGAATCTCGGAGGTGACGAACCGTTCCTCACCCAACAACCGGTTGACCAGCGTGCTCTTGCCCGCGTTCGGACAGCCCACGATGGCCACCCGCGCCACATCGTCGTCATCGCGCTTGGGGGGATGGGCGTCCGACTCGACATCCGTCGCCGCCCGACCACGCCCCAGAGCCTGCCGCAACAGCTCATCCACCCCGGTGCCGTGGGTCGCGGAGATCGCCACGACGGGTTGCAGGCCCAGACGGTGAAACTCCCCCACCCCCTCGGCCCCCACCAACCCCTCGGCCTTGTTGACCACGCACACCACCGGCTTGCCGCCACGCCGCAGACGCCGCGCCAGCTCCTGGTCATCCGGCAACGGACCGACCCGCGCATCCAGCACCAGCAGCAGGACATCCGCCTCCTGGATCGCCAGCTCCACCTGCTGACGCATGCGCTCCATCAACGGCTCGCGTTCGTCGAACTCGAAACCGCCGGTATCCACCACCCGGAACGGCTTGCCATCCCACACCGCGTGACCGTACTTGCGGTCACGGGTCAGACCCGGCGTATCGTCCACCAGAGCCGCCCGGCTGCGGGTCATCCGATTGAACAGCGAGGACTTGCCGACATTCGGACGCCCCACCAACGCCAACAGCGGTCCGGAATCCCGCCTCTCCTCCACGGACTCCGTGGCCCCGTCCTTATTCATAACGCAGCAGATCACCCCTGTTCGTCCAAAAATAAACCCCATCCGCAGCCACCACCGGCAACGACAACACCGCGCCCGGCAACGACTCGCGACCCAACACCCGTCCGCTGGCCGGATCGAGGGTGTACAACCGTTCCTGGTCGTCGGCCACCACCAGCCGATCCTTGTGGAGCACCGGAGAGGTCAACTGTCCATCGCTCAGGCGCACCCGCCACAGCTCGATGCCGTCATCCGCGCCGATGGCCGAGACATACCCCTCCAGATCGACGACGAACAGGCGATCCATCGACCAGAGCGGCTGACGCACGGCAGAGAGCCGTTTTTCCCAGATCCGGTTGCCCGTGCCCACCTGACAGGCGATCAACCGTCCCTGATGGTTGACCATGTAGGCCTTGCGTGCGCCCAATCGCGGTCCCTGCACCTCGGAGAAGACCACCGAGGCATCCACGTCCTGCATCAGGTCCAGCTCGCTGCTTCCGCCCAGCACGCGCAGGTTGTCGGACCACGCTTTCTGACCGTTGTCGGAGCGCAAGGCGAACACCTCGCCCGAGGAGTAGCCGACGAACACCAGACCGTCCGCGAACGTGGGGGTGGAGGAGCCCATCACCACCAGCCCCTCGGCCAGGGTGGAATGGCTCCAAACCGGCTGACCGGTGGTGGCATCCAGGGCATGGGAACGGTTGTCGAGGGTCAGCAGGATCACCTTGCCATCCACGACCAACGGAGCCGAATCGACTGCGGTGTTCATGCGCGTCCGCCACACCTCCACGCCGGTGTTGCGCGACAGGGCGACCACCGTCCCCTGTTCGGTGCCGGCATAGACCCGCTCCCCGTCCACGGCCACGCCACCCATCACCGCCGAGCCGAGGGAATACTCCCAAACGATGTCGCCCGTGGCCCGTTTCACCCGTGCCACGCGCCCCTGATAGGTCCCGACGTAGATCGAATCCTCATCCTTGGCCACTCTGCCGGGATGAACGAAGTGCTTGTCCGGAGAGCTGGCCACCCCCCGTTTCCAGACCAGGCGCAGACCGGTTCCCTTGCCCGGATCCGGAGCCCGAAACTGATGGCTCTCCATTTCGTCCACCTTGCCGCCCAGCCAGGTCGGCGTCGAGCATCCGGGAAGGAGCGACGCCATCAGGGTCAGGGAGACCCAACATGCCAGACCACGCTTGTTCATGCCACACCCTCCCCGTTCACCGTTGCTCAACCGCCCATGCGCTGAATGCGCCGCTCCAACCGCTTGCGCAGACTCCCTTCCGGCTTCAGGGAGAGCGCGTCCTTGTACAGGGCCAGGGCGCCCGGCGCGTCCCCCTGCCCGGCGGTCAGCACGCCGGCCAGCTCCAGGGCATGCGGCTTGAACACCGAATCGCGGGGAATGTTCTCCAGCCGACGCAGCGCCCGCTTCGGATCATCGGAGATCACGAACGCGGCCTGCATGATGGCCAGATTCTTCAAGGGTGGCTTGGCCATGGCCGCCACCTCCTCGAGCATCAGGGCCGCCTCCTCGGTCTTGCCCTCCCGCGCCAGGATACGCGCCTCGGCAAACCGCGCCAGCAACGCATAACCGTGATCCCCATAGGTGGCCGCCACCTCGGCCAACCCCGCGCGCCCCGCCGTCTCGTCCGCGTCGCTCAAACCATCCAGGGCGGTCAGATAGCGTTGCGCCACCTCCTGGTCGCGTTTCTTCTGGTATTCGGTCCAGCCCACATAGGCGAACAGCCCCACGAACAACAGGATCAGACCGCCGAGGATCCATGTCCTGTATTTCATCCACATGCGGGCGGCGTTTTCCACCTCCAGCTGTTCGTCAACCTCTTCGAAAATGCCCTGAATCTCAATCTGCGCCACGGTTCATTCCCCTGTCCGCTCGAAGCGTGTCCTTATCCGATTGACCTGCCCAACAGCGCCAGGATCCGCCCGTCCAGTTCATCCCGGGCCACCCGCTCCTGACTGCCGCTCTCCATCGCCTTCACGGTCGCCACACCCTCCGTCAGCTCGTCCTGACCGATGATCACCGCCAACGGCGCCCGCGACCGCCCGGCATGTTTCATCTGGCTCTTCATGCCGCCACCGCCCAGGTGCATCTCCACCGCGATCCCCTTCTCCCGCAGCCCCTCGGCGATCCGTACCGCCTCGGCCTCCACCACCCCATCCCCGACCGCCACCAGATAGAGATCCGCCACCTCGGACGACCCCAAGGATTCGTCCATCAGCATCAGCAGCCGTTCCATGCCCATGGCGAAGCCGATCGCCGGGGTGGCCACCCCGCCCATCTCCGCCACCAACCCATCGTAGCGTCCGCCGGCGGCCACGGCGTTCTGGGCGCCCAACCCCTCGGCGATCGCCTCGAAGGCGGTCCGATGGTAATAGTCCAGACCGCGCACCATCAATGGATTCAACCGGTAGGGGAGTGCCAGACGGTCCAGATGGGCGAGCAACCCCTGGAAATGGCTCTCGCACCCCGCGCACAGATGATCGCGCATGTGCGGCACGCCGGCCAGCAAGGCCGGATCCTCCTCCTTGCAGTCGAGAACCCGCAGCGGATTGCGCTCCAAACGATTCTGACAGTTGCCGCACAGTCTGGACCTGGCCGACTCCAGATGGTTGACCAGCTTTTCCCGATAGGGCACCCGACAGGTGGGACAGCCCAGGGAGTTGATCTCCAGGGTCACCGCCGCGCCGATGCCGATGGCGCGCAACAGACGCAGCACCAGCGCCATCATCTCCGCGTCGGCCAGCGGCCCCTCGGGACCGAACAGTTCGCAGCCGATCTGATGGAACTGGCGGTAGCGTCCCTTTTGCGGACGCTCGTAGCGGAACATCGGCCCCATGTAGAAGACCCGCCACGGCAGGGAGCGGTGCCGGCTGGTCTCGATGAACGACCGGACCGCCGAGGCGGTCCCCTCGGGACGCAGACACAAACGCTCGCCGCCGCGATCCGCGAAAACGTACATCTCCTTTTCCACGATGTCGGTGGCCTCGCCCACGGCGCGCGAGAAGAGTTCCACCCGCTCGAACAGCGGGGTTCTCAGCTCCCGATAGCCGTATTGCGCGAAGATCCGCCGCGCGCGATCCTCGAGAAAGCTCCAGCGCCCGCTCTCCTCGGGTGGAATGTCGCGCACGCCGCGCACGGTCTGAATCATCTCCAACTCCCTGTCCGATAACCTCGCATGCCAAGCCATCCGCGCATGCCACTCAACGCACCGTGGATCGCATCCCCCCGGCCAACCGCTCGACCTCTTCCACCACCCGCTCGACCACATTCCCGTCGGCCACCTTGCCGACCGGCTTGCCGGCGCGATACAACAGATTCTCCCCACCGCCCCCCACGATGCCGATGTGACTCTCCTTGGCCTCGCCCGGTCCGTTGACCACGCAACCGATGATCGACACGGTGATGTTCTCGCGGATGTGGGCCAGACGCTCCTCCAGACGCGCGGTCAGATCGATCACCGGCAACTCCTGACGCGAACAGGTGGGACAGGCGATGATCGTCACGCCGCGACTGCGCAACCCCAGGGCCTTGAGCAACTCGAAGCCCACCTTCACCTCATGGACCGGATCCGCGGACAACGAGATCCGCAAGGTGTCGCCGATCCCCTCGGCCAGCAACAGCCCCAACCCCACCGCCGACTTGACCGATCCCGGCAACAGTCCGCCGGCTTCGGTGATGCCCAGGTGCAGAGGATAATCGACCACCTCGGCCAGCCGCCGGTAGGCCTCCACGGTCATCGCCACGCCGCTCGCCTTGAGACTCACCTTGATCTCGCGGTAGTCGAGATCCTCGAGCATGCGCACATGCCCCAAGGCCGATTCCACCATCGCCTCGGCGCACGGTTCGCCGTATTTGAGCAGCAGATCGCGCTCCAGGGAGCCGGCATTCACGCCGATGCGGATCGGCACGCGCCGTTCGGCAGCGGCACGGACCACCTCGGCCACCCTGACCGACGAGCCGATGTTGCCGGGATTGAGCCGCAGCCCGTCCACCCCGTTCTCAAGGGCGAGCAGGGCCAGTCGGTGATCGAAATGGATGTCGGCGATCAGCGGCACCGGCGATCCGGCGCGCAACGGCCCCATGGCGCGTGCCGCCTCTTCGTCCGGACACGACACCCGCACGATATCCGCGCCCGCCTCGGCCAGGGCGCGGATCTGCCCCAGGGTTGCGGCCACGTCGCGGGTATCGGTGTTGGTCATGGACTGCACGGAGATCTCCGCACCCCCGCCGACCGCGACACCCCCCACCTGGATCCGGCGCGTCGCGCGACGCGGACGGGTCAAGGCCGGCGCCCGGCTCATCGTCCACCCGCCCGCTTGCGCAGCGCCTCGGCGTTGAGCTTCAACCCTTCGACCATCTCACCCGGCGCCCCCACCATCGGCACCTCCTGACTGCCCACCCGGACCTTCACCGAGGCGGCGTTGCCGAGCGTGGCCACGAAGTTCCCACCCTCCGGCACCCGGAACAGAAATCCGGGCTGCAACACCATGTCCTTGACCACCATGCCGTTGGCATCGTGGATCTGCACCCAGACCAGCTCCTTGGCCTGCAACGACACCGCGTTGGGCGACTCGGGGGCCAGATCGGTCTCGTTGCCCACCTGTTCGGGATAGCGTTCGCGGATCCCCTTGGGCAGTTTTTTCGGCGGGGTCAACCTGGCGGTCTCGGGCGCGGGCGGCGGCGCGGCAACCGGCACGGCGGGCGCGGGCGGCGGCGCGGCAACCGGCACGGCGGGCGCGGGCGGCGGCGCGGCAACCGGCGGCGTGCTCTTGCCCGGCGGCGCGGCAACCGGCGGCGTGCTCTTGCCCGGCGGCGCGGCAACCGGCGGCGTGCTCTTGCCCGGCGGCGCGGCAGGGACCGGCGGCGGTGGGACGCTCTCCCGTACCGGGGAGGCCGGCCTGGCCGGGGCGGCGGGTGCGGGCGCCACGGCACGCTTCTCGGACGCCACGGCCCGTTTCTCCGGCTCGGCAGGCTCCTCGGCGGGGGGATCGACCGGACCGGTGCGAATCTCCGGCGGAGGGGATTCGTCTCGGGAGGTCAAACGACTCCACAAAGTGGAAAACCACGATTCGGACTCACCCGCGCCCTTCTCCTCCTCGACGACCGGCATGACACGCTCCTCCGCTCCCGGCCTGGCCGCCTGTTTGGCATCCGGATTCGGCTCGGCTTTGGGCTCCGGCTTCGCGGCGGGCTTCACCTCCTTTTTCGGCTCCGGCCTGGACTCCGTTTTCGGCTCCGGCTTCGCGACGGGCTTCACCTCGGACTTGGATTCCGGCTTCACTTCGGGCTTGGGTTCCAGCTTCACCTCCGGCTTGGGTTCCGGTTTGGGCTCTGGCTTCGCGGCAGGCTTGGGTTCCGGCTTCACCTCCGGCTTGGGTTCCGGCTTCACCTCCGGCTTGGGTTCCGGCTTGGGTTCCGGCTTGGGTTCCGGCTTGGGTTCCGCTTTCGGCCTCCCGCCACCCGCCGCCAACATCGCCAGCTTCTCCGGAGAGGAGTCGGTGGCCGGCCATGAGGACGGGTCCTCCTGACCCAGCGACTTCACAGGCTGAGTCTCCTCCTTGACCGCCACCTTCGCGTCCGCGCCTTCCGGACCGCCAGCATCCGACGAACGCGCCGGCAAGGCCTCGCCCACCCGCAGTGGGGCGGCATTCGACGGGGCCGGGGGACCGATCTCGGCAGGGGCATTCACAGTGTGCCGTTCATAGGCGACGAACAATCCGATCAACGCCAGCACCCCGCCCACCGCCAACGCCACCGACGGACGATGCCGGGGCGCGGGCGGAGAGATGAAATGTTCCTGTTGCAACACCTGGCGCGTGGCATCCAGATCGACCAGGCACGACTCGATCAGTTCCTGATCCTCGAAACCCAGATGGCGTGCGTACAACCGCAAGAAACCGGCCACGTAGACCTGGCCGCGCAAGGTGTCGATCCGCCCCTCCTCCAGGGCCTGGAGATGGGTCACGCGGATGCGGGTGCGCCGGGACATCTCGTCCAGCTCCAACCCCTGCTCCTCGCGCAGACCGCGCAACAGCCGTCCCACCCGCTCCAGGGCGGGATGCACCACCTTTTCCGGAAGCGGCCCCGACTCCTCGTCGCCCGGATCCGGTTCGATCTCTGGGGAGTTCCTCATCACGCCTTCATCCACGTCCTTGCCGCCGTTGCACGTTGCTTCTCACGACACACGAAAACC
Source organism: Candidatus Magnetaquiglobus sp. (assembly GCF_058402785.1). NCBI lineage: Bacteria > Pseudomonadati > Pseudomonadota > Magnetococcia > Magnetococcales > Candidatus Magnetaquicoccaceae > Candidatus Magnetaquiglobus > Candidatus Magnetaquiglobus sp. The sequence goes on along the minus strand of NZ_JBZVFG010000007.1, from coordinate 88,093 downwards.
GTTGGTGATCGGATAGCGCCGGTCCTTGCCAAAAGCCCGCCGCGTCACCCGGACCCCGGGCGCGGCCTGACGCCGCTTGTACTCGTTGCCATCCACCAGCCGGATCACCCGCGCCACGGTCTCGCGGTCGATGCCGCCCGCCACGATCTCTTCCAACCCCTGCTCGCGCTCCACATAGCGTTCCAGGATCCGGTCCAGCACCGGATAGGGGGGCAGGGAGTCCTCATCCCTCTGGTCGGGGCGCAACTCTGCCGAAGGGGGACGTTCGATCACCCGTTCCGGAATGGGTGGGGTCTGGCCACGCTCGAGCGCCCAGAGGTTGCGCGCCCGCGACAAGGCGTAGACCCGCTCCTTGAGAAGATCCTTCAACACCGAATAGCCACCGGCCATGTCGCCATACAGGGTGGCATAGCCCACGCTCACCTCGCTCTTGTTGCCGGTGGTCACCACCATGCCGCCCCGCTTGTTGGCCAGGGCCATGAGCAGGGTACCCCGAATGCGCGATTGCAGATTCTCTTCGGTGGTATCCTCGGCAAGCCCCGCGAACTCGCCCGACAGTGCCTCCCGGAACGCCGCGAACAGCGGTCCGATGGCCACCTCGCCCAGCCGGATGCCGAGCCGGTCGGCCACGAGCGCCGCATCCTCCAGGCTCATCGGCGCGGTATAGGGCGAGGGCATCATCAATGCATGCACCCGGTCGGCACCCAGGGCATCCACGCAGATGGCGGCGGTCAGGGCGGAGTCGATGCCGCCGGAGAGCCCCAACACCACGGTACGAAACCCGTTCTTGCCCACGTAGTCGCCCAGGCCCAGCATCAGGGCGCGGTAGACCTCTTCATCCTCGTCCAACTCCCCGACCACCGGACCCGCATCAAAACGCACCACCCCGCCCGGCTCGCGCCGAAGGGTCAGAAGGGTCAACGCCTCCTCGAACGACGGCGCGCGCAGCGCCACCTCGCCGGTACGGTTCATGGCGAAGCTGCCGCCATCGAACACCAGTTCGTCCTGTCCGCCCACCATGTTGACATACACCACCGGCAGACCGTGTTCGACGATCCGCTGCCAGGCCACCGCCTCGCGTTCGCGCTGCTTGCGGATGTGGTAGGGCGAGGCGTTGATGTTGATCACGAAGGTGGCCTCGCTCCTGGCCAGACTCGCCAACGGATCGCCGGTGCGCCACAGATCCTCGCAGATGGTGATGCCGAACGGCATGCCGTGATAGGCGAAGCCGCGCACGCTGGTGCACGACTCGAAATAGCGCTGTTCGTCGAACACTCCGAAGTTGGGGAGCCACCGTTTGCCGGCAAACCCCTCCTCGCGACCGTCACGCACGAACACCCCGGCGTTGATCAGCCCGGAACCGCCGTGCCGGATCGAGCCGTACACCGCATCGATGCCCAGCTCCCCCAGGGCGTGGTGAAAACGACGCTCCACCGCGCGCAGTTGATCCAGAAACAGCGGCTTGTGCAGCAGATCCTCGGGGGGATAGCCGGTGAGGGCCAACTCCGGAAAGATCACCAGACGCGCACCCGCCTCGGCGGCGCGCCGTGCGTGCGCGAGCAGGGTCTGAAGATTCTTCTCCAGGGCGCCGACATGCGGATTGACCTGGGCCAGGGCCAATAAAAGTTCCATGGGCTTCGTGACGACGCTTTCCAAGCGGGTGGCGAGAGGGTGGTTTCAACAAACCGTTACCGTGGAACGCCCGAATTGGAGATCCAAGGTCAGGGGGTAAAGGGTTCTCCCCCCATCAGGCAAGTTACAGTGTAACGGATCGTGATGCCTTTTCCAAAGATCGAAATCGCACGGATCAAACCCGTCGGTGACATTTCTCAAGCATCGCCAATGGGGTCGTGAACGGACAACTCCCGAATCCAAATAAAATCCTGGCCATTGCGCGTCCAAAATTCACACTTCATCTCCAGAGCCGTTGCTGCCAGAATGGCATCGCCAAGCCCAATGTTCCTCAGTCAGCGTAACCGTATGGGGCCCGTTCCGCCACAGCCAGGGAGAGCGGCAACAGTTCGGCCATCTCGAACAATTTTTCCAAAAGATGAGCCTGATCCGGTGTCCAACGCAACGCATGGGATCGCCAAACACGTCAGCCAGCCCCGTTCTCGATGGCTCCGTCAACAAATCCGCGACATCATCACCGTTCACCCGCCCGGCATCCATCCGGACGATGGCCGTATTCCCTGCTCCGCCACCACCGTCACCACCACCCTCGCCCGTTCCACATCGGGTGCCGTACCGATCCAGGTCAAGTGGCCATGCTCGCAGATCGCCTCGCAACTCGTCCGCATGCGCGTCTCCCTTGGGGAATCCCTTGATGGCGTCCCTCGACCCAACGCGTCTACTCTAGCACGGATCCGCGCCCGGATTAAACCATCTCCCGTTCACCCCGCGCCCTGAACCAGGGCGATCATGGCCGTTTCGTCCAGGATCTCCACCCCCAGTTCGCGCGCCTGGGTGAGCTTGGAACCCGGCGCCTCGCCCACGATCAGATAGCGGGTGCGTTTGGAGAGACTCCCCGACACCTTGGCGCCCAACGCCTCGAGCCGGGCCTTGGCCTCCTGACGGGTCCAGGCGGTCAAGGTGCCGGTCAACACCACGGTGGCCCCGGCCAGGGGATGACCGATCGCGACCGCGCGCGAGGCTGCCCGATGCCAGCCGGTATCGGGCTCGGCCAGAAGCCGCTCGAGAAGCGCCCGACTCCCCGGAGCCCGGAAGAAGGCCCACACCCGCCCGGCGGCCACGGGTCCGACCTCGGGGGCCCCTTGCAACTCCGCCTCGGATGCGGCCATCAGCGCCTCGATGGCGCCGAAATGGCGCGCCAGACTCGCCGCCGTCGCCTCCCCCACCTCGCGGATCCCGAGCGCGAACAAAAAGCGCTCCAGGTCGCGTCCGCGACTCTCCTCGATGGCGACCAACAGGTTTTCCGCCGATTTCTCCCCCATGCGTTCCAGGCCCGCCACCCGCTCCGACATCCCGCGCAACCGGTAGAGATCCGCCACATCGCCGATCAACCCACCGGCGAACAGCGCCTCGACCAGCTTTTCGCCCAAACCCTCGATGTTCATGGCGCGCCGCGAGGCGAAATGACGCACCGCCTCCTTGCGCTGCGCCGGACAGAAAAACCCCTCGATGCAGCGAATCACCACCTCGCCCTCGGGTTTGGCCACCGCCCCGCCGCAGACCGGACAGCTCGCGGGGGTCGCCACGGACAGGGCATCCGCCGGACGTTTTTCCAGCACCACCTCCACCACCTCCGGGATCACATCCCCGGCACGCCGCACCCGCACCGTATCGCCGACACGCACATCCTTGCGATACAGTTCCTCGAAGTTGTGCAAGGTGGCGTTGGTCACCGTCACCCCGCCCACCCCCACCGGTTGCAACCGCGCCACCGGGGTCAAGGCGCCGGTGCGCCCCACCTGCACATCGATCGCCTCGACCGTGGTGAAAGCCTCGCGCGAAGGAAATTTACAGGCGGATGCCCAGCGCGGCGCACGGGCGACGAACCCCAACCGCTCCCGCCAGGCAAGCACGTTCACCTTGAAGACCATGCCGTCGATCTCGTAGGAAAGCTGATCGCGCCGCGCCCGCAACCGCTCATAATAGTCCCGGCACCCCTCCACCCCGACCACCACCTCGGCCTCCGGACAGGTAGGCAATCCCCAGTCGCGAAACAGCGCCATCACCTGGTCATGCCGGGTCGGCCACCCCTCGGCCTTCACCTCGCCAACGCCGTGACAATAGAGTTTCAGCGGGCGTTGCGCGGTGATGCGCGGATCGAGCTGACGCAAACTCCCCGCCGCGGCATTGCGCGGATTGGCAAAGGTTTTCTCACCGGTCTCCAGGGCGCGGGCGTTGTACTGGTCGAACGCCGCCAGGGTCATGAACACCTCGCCGCGCGCCTCCAGCAACTCCGGATGACCCTCCCCGAGCAGACGCAACGGCAACGACGGAATGGTGCGCGCCTGGGCGGTCACCTCCTCCCCCTCCCGGCCATCGCCGCGCGTGGCGACACACACCAGCAGACCCCGCTCGTAGATCAGACTCACCGCCACCCCGTCGATCTTCGGCTCGGCGGCATACTCCACCCCCGCCTCGCCCAACCCTTCGCGCACCCGGCGATCGAACTCGGCCACGTCCGCCACCGTGTCGATGGAGAGCATCGGCACCCGATGGACCACCTTGGCAAACCCCTCCAGCGGCGCCGCCCCGACCCGCCGGGTAGGCGAATCCAGGGTGATCAGGACGGGGTAACGCTGCTCCAGGTTCTCCAACTCCCGAAACAGCGCATCATAGGCGTCGTCGCCGATCTCGGGAGCATCAAGCACATGATAGCGATGGTTGTGATGGGCCAGCTCGGCGCGCAACGCCCGCACGCGGGCCAGGATATCGGGGGTAGGGGTGGTCATGCCTGCAATTTTTCCAGAGTTCGTGTGTACCGTGTCACATATCAAGGTTACCATGGAACTCCCGAAGGGAGGTTCATGGTACGGGGGGTGAGGGGGTTCTCCCCCCATCATGCCAGTTACAACAAAAAAGCACGCCACTCCGACACCACTCAAGCCTTGATCATGGCACCATCCGAAGCGGTTGCGGCCAATCCTGACCAAGAGGAACCCCCGCCAGCCCCATCACGCCCGCCCAGGACGCAGCCGCCGGATGAGGTTCACCAGATCGTCCACGTAGCCGTAGATCACCGGAATCACCAAAAGCGACAAAAAGGTCGAGGCGAGCAGACCGCCGATCACCACGATGGCCATCGGGGAGCGGAAGCTCGGTTCGGCGCCGATGCCGAGAGCCACCGGCAGCATGCCGGCGCCCATGGCGATGGTGGTCATGACGATCGGGCGGGCCCGTTTGCGGCAGGCGTCGATCAGGGCGTCGCGGCGGTTCAGACCCCGTTCGCGGCGCGCCACCACCGCGTACTCCACCAACAGAATCGAGTTCTTGGTGACGATCCCCATGAGCATCAGAATGCCGATCACCGAGGGCATGGAAAAGGCGTTGTGGGTGACCAGCAGCGACACGAACGCCCCGCCCAGGGAGAGCGGCAGGGCCACCAGGATGGTGATCGGCTGAAGAAAATCGTGAAAAAGCAGCACCAGCACGATGTAGATGCACATCACCCCGATGGCCATGGCCCCGGCGAAGCTGCCGAACAGCTCCTTCATGCGCTGGGCGTCGCCATCCGGGGGGCGCTGCACCCCCACCGGGAGGTTCTTGAGCGCCGGGAGTTCGTTGACTTCGGTCAGCAGTTCGCCGATCACCCGTTTCCCCAGTTCGATGTCGATGCTCACGCGCCGCTGCCGGTCCATGCGGTCGATGCGGGTCGAGCCCCCGAGGATTTCGATCCTGGCCACCGTCTCCAGCGGAATGACTCCGGCCCGCGAGGCGACCGGCAGTTGGCGGATCGCGGCCAGGTCGTGACGCACCCCCTCGGCCAGACGCACGCGGATCGGGATCTGGCGTTCCGGAAGATTGAGCTTGGCGAGCATCATCTTGAAATCCCCCGCCGTGGCGATGCGCACCGCCTGGGCGATCGCCTCGCTGGAGACCCCCAGATCCGCCGCGCGGGCGAAATCCGGGATGATCTGGATCTCCGGTCGCTCCAGATCGGCGTTGGAGCGCACGTTGCCGATCCCCTGGATGCCCCGTATTTGCGGTTCCAGCGCGTCGATGACCCGCGACAGGGTGGTCGGATCGTTGCCGGTGAGCACGATGGTCAGTTGGATGCCCGGACCGCTGGAGATCATGGCCACGCGGATGCCGGGCAGTTCACGGAGTTTGTTACGGATCTTCTCTTCCACCCCGGACTGCTTGAGCGCCCGTTCGCGGCGATCCACCAGGTTGACCACCAGGGTGGCCTTGCGGGTGTCGCTCATGGTGCTGACGTTCATGGGACCGCCGCCGACGTTGGCCGAGGAGCCCACCGCCGCATGGACGCTGGTCACCTCCGGAATCTGCTTCAACAGGGCGATGGTCTTTCGGGAGGCCTCATACGTATCCTCCAGAGCGCTGCCGGGAGGCAGTTCCACCTGCAACATCATCTGGTTGCGATCCGCGGCGGGCACGAAGCCCGAGGGGAGCATGGGCGCCAGGGCCAGGGAACCGGCCAGAAAAAGGATCGAGGCGATCAGGGTGGTCCTGGGATGGTCCAGACAGCTCGTCACCCAGCCGAGATAACGATGCAGCAGGGCCCCCTCGTGGATCTGGCTGTCGTGAGGCCGCATGAGATGGGCGCACATCATCGGCGTCAAAAGACGCGCCACCACCAGCGAGGCGAGGATCGCCGCCACGGCGGTCATGCCGAAGGGACGGAAGAACTTGCCCGGAATCCCGGCCATGAAGGCGGTGGGCATGAAGACCGCGACCAGGGTCAAGGTGGTGGCGATCACCGCCATGCCGATCTCGTCGGCGGCCTCCATGGCGGCCTCAAAGGGTTTTTTTCCCTGTTTGAGATGGCGGACGATGTTCTCCACCTCGACGATGGCGTCATCCACCAGGATGCCCACCACCAACGCCAGGGCGAGCAGGGTGAGGGTATCCAGGCTGAAACCGGCCAGCCGCATCACCAGGAACGCCGGGATGATCGACAACGGCAGGGCCGCGGCGGAGATCAAGGTGGCGCGCATGTCGCGCAAGAACCACCACACCACGATGATGGCCAGAAAAGCCCCTTCGTACAGCAGTTCCATCGACCCCTTGAAGTTGTCCAGGGCCGGGGCGAAGGTGTTGTACCCCTCGCGGATGGTCACCTGGGGGTGCTCCTTGGCGAAAACCCCCACCACGCGGCGCACCTCGGTGGCCACGCTCACCTCGCTCCACCCCTTGGAGCGGGTCAGCTCGAAACCGATCACCGTTTCGTCGTCCAACAGGGCCATGGTGCTTCGTTCGGCGAAGCCGTCGGTGATGGTGGCGATCTCGGACAACGGAACCGATCGACCGCCGGAGAGCGGGATCTCCAGACGGCGCAGATCCTCCACCGATTCGGGCGCGGCCAGGGTGCGGATCGACTGCACGGCGCCGGAGATGTCGCCGCGTCCACCCGAGGCATCCTTGCGGATCTGGCGCAGGGCGCGGGAGATCTCGTCCGAGGTGATCTTGAGAGCGCGCATGCGGGCCGGATCCAGATCCACCCGGATCTCGCGATCCACGCCGCCGGTGCGGGAGAACTTGCCCACGCCCGGCACCGAAAGGAGACGCTTGGAGAGTTCGTTGTCCACCAGCCAGGAGAGTTCCGCCTCGTCGAGCTGTTTGGAGCTGGCCACGAAGGCGATCATGATGCCGCCGGTGGTGGTTTTCTTCGAAACCACCGGCACGGTGAGATCCTGGGGAAGGTCGGAGCGCACCGAGTCCACGGCATTGCGCACCTCGTTGAGGGCGGCATCGGCGTTCTTGTCGATGTCGAACTCCACCGAAATCGACACCGAGCCATCGGTCAAGGTGGTGCGGATGTGCTCCACTCCGCCCAGGGAAGCCACCGAATCCTCGATCTTGCGCGCCACCTCGGTTTCGAGCTGGCTTGGGGCCGCCCCTTCCAGGGTGGCGTTCACCGAGATCACCGGAACCTCGATGTCGGGGAAGTTCTGGATCCCCAACGCCTTGAACGAAGCGAGCCCCAGCAGCGTCAGCAGGGCGAACAGCAGAATCGCCGGCACCGGATGGCGAATGGAAAGGGCTGAGAAGTTCACGGTTTCTCTCCGCTCACCTTCACCCGGTCGCCATCCTTTAAAAAGGCCCCGCCATGGGCGATGATCCGGACGTTATCCCCAAGACCCGAGAGGATCTCCACCTGATTCTCCATGCGCCGTCCGGTGGTCACCTTGCGCCGGCTCACCCGGTCGGTGTTTTCAGGCAGTTCGAACAGATAGGTGAAGCCGTCGTGAAACACCAGGGCGCTCTGCGGCAGGACGACCGCCGGCTGTTCCCCGAGCTGGATTTCTCCCTGGGCGAACATCCCCGGCTTGAAGGGGGTCTCCTCCGGCAGATCGAAATAGACGAGCCCCTTGCGGCTCTCCGGATTCAAGGTCGGAGCCACCTGACGGGCGCGCGCCTCGACCGGCGCCTGGCCCGGCAACTCCAGTCTGGCCTGCTGACCCGCCTGGATGCGACCGATCTGGCTGTCCGTCACCTCGGCGCGCCACTCCAGACGCCCCTGCCGCACCAGTCGGAACAGCTCGACCCCTGGTTGCACCACTGCCCCAAGCGTGGCGTTGCGCGCCGAGATCACCCCGTCGTCCGCGGCCAGGATGCGGGTCTGGCGCAAGCGGATCTCCTCGTGTTCCAGGGCGGCCTTGGCCGCCGCCAGTTCCGCCTCCGCCGACTCCTCGGCGATCAGGTGCTGGGTGATCTGCTGCTCGGAGTAGGCGCCGATCCCATCCACGGATTTCACCCGGTTGGCATTGGATCGCGCCAGGGCCAGGGCCGCCTTGGCCCGCGCCACCATGGCCTTCTGCTGGGCGAGGGTCGCCTTCACCGATTCGTCGGAGAGGCGTGCCAGCTCCTGTCCCCGTTGCACCGGCGTGCCCACATCCACCGGCAACCAGACAATCGCCAACCCCCCGATCTCGGCGGAGACCACCGCCTCCTGCCAAGCATGAATCGCACCGCTCACCAGCAAGGTTTGAGGCCAGACCACCTGGCGCGGTTGGGTGAGGGTCACGGTCAGCGCGGCGCGCTCCTCGCCATTGGCCGCACCCTTTTCGGCATGAAGATCCCCGATCGCCCCTCCCGCCATCAACCATCCCGCAACCACGAAGCCAAGCAGCGCAAGCTGTCTTTTCATGCAAAAATCCTTTTCTTCAAAACAAGTTTCACGCCAGCCGCAATCCTGTGTGGAAATGCGTTTGATGACGCGGATGGAGTCTGATTTATCTTCTAAGAAAGCAGTTATCGGCATACTATTGACATTCGAACCAATTTGCAAGATTATGAAGCGTTAAATATTGTCAAGGGAGCATGACATGAACACAATCCTGCAACACATCATCGCGGCGCATCAGGACAACTGGCCCGAAGAGTTCGATCCCATGGCCCTGCCGTTCGCCCTGGCGTTTCATCGGTCCCACGGGCTGATGTATGGACGGGCCTGCGCGGCCATGGCCACCTTCGAACTCACCCCAGCCGAGTTCGATGTCCTGGCCAGTCTGCGTCGATCCCCCGCCCCGCACGCCCTCACCCCCTCGCAACTGCGGCAGGCGCTGTTGATCACCTCGGGCGGTTTGACCAAGGTGTTGCATCAACTGACCGCGCGCGGTCTGGTCGAGCGTCCGCCCGGCGTCGGCGATCGCCGGGTCAAACCGGTTCGTCTGGCCGAGCCGGCCTATCCGTTGATCGATCGGGCCATGCGGGAAGTCATGCAAGTGACTCGCCAACGGCTGTTGAAGTTCCTGTCTGGCGAGGAAATTCGTGATCTGACCGAACTTCTGGCCAAACTGGCTGCGGACGAGCAGGAGGATTGATCCTTCGTCGCCGTGCGGGAAGCGCGCGGTTCGGCTGCGCAACAAAAATATAAGTTATCATTCCGCTCAAAAACAACCGGTTCAGGGGGAGCCTGGATGCCTACCTGCCGGTTGCGTTGACCTGCTCGGGCCTAAACCGCGTCTGTTTTGAGATGCGTCGTTTCGGTAGTGTCTTACGTTAACTTAACAACTCTCCCATCCATCTGTTATTGAAAGATTGATGCGTGACACAGATGCTGGACCCTTGATCATGGAACGACGCATCCCGTGATGGGGGCGGTTTAGTCGTCCAGCTCGTCCACGCCCACCCAGCGTCCCGACGGAAGATCGGCAAAAGGATCGCGCGGTGCCGGCTGGATCTCCCGGCGGACCGGTTTGGCCCCGCGACGCGGCCCGGCGCCTCGGGTCACGATCCCCTCGCTCTTCACCTTCACCCCGCGCCAGACCGTGAAGGCTTCGTCCCCGTCGATCTCCTCGACCGCACCGAACCGCTCGGAGAGCAGCGCGCCGTAGTCCAGGAAACGATTTCCCACCAGCCACAAGGTACCCCCTGGGTTCAACCGGGCACTGGCCGCGGCCAAGAAGGCCATGGTCGCCTCGTGATCGGTGCGCACCCCGCGATGGAACGGCGGATTGGTGACCAGGGCATCGAAACGCATCCGGCTCAACTGTTCGCCCATGCCATCCTCGGTGATCACCGTGCAGCGTTCCTGGAGTTGGTTCAGCTCCACGGTCCGGCTGGCGCAGCGGGTGGCGGTGACCAAATCGTCGCTGAGGGTCACCTGGAGCGACGGGAACCGTTTGGCCAGAGTGACGCCGATCACCCCGGAGCCGCAGCCCCAGTCGAGCACCCGCGTGCCGGGCGGTTCGTCGCGCAGGGTGTCGAGGAGCAGCAGCGTGGCCGGATCGATGGCGCGCCAGGAGAAGATGCCCGGCTTGACCGCGATTTTCATCCCCTCGTGCCGCACATGGGCAAAACCATCGGCCTCGGGTGCGAAGGGGCGATCCTTGTCCTTCTCCTCGAGCGCGCGGCTCTCCGGAGTGAGGGTATGCAGCCGGAGATGGCCCTTGCAAAGCGCGGTTTCGCAGTCGCTAAAACGCTTGGACAACGACCGGATGCCGGATTCACGCTCCCCGAAGAGCCACAGCCGTCCGCCAGGCGTCAGGGTCGCGCGCGCGTTTTCGATGGCCAGTTTCGCGGCCTCGCGGCCTTGGGGCAGTTCCATCAACAGGTTGCGGGTCGGTTCTCCGGCACTGGGATGGTCATCGAGCCGGATGTTCACCCCCGGATGTTGCTGACGGATCGCGGCGGCCAGCGAGGCGCGCGCCACCACCACGGAACCGGTGAAACCGGCGTCGCGCAGGACATCGAGCGGCGTGGGGGCGTCGAGGGGCCAGTGGACCAGATGCAGGTGGTCGATCCGGTCGATCGGGCAGACCTCGCCCAGACCGGAGAAGAAACGCTGAATGGAGCGGGAATCGGGAAGCACGGCGGATGTCTCGTCAGGAGGCTGGATGCCCGCTGCCTTGGCTCCGCGGATCGGACCCAAGACAACGGGCGAGGAACATTCATCCAGGGATCGGCACCGGCTGGACCGGAACGCCCTGGAGCAACTCACGAAAGATGTCGCGCACATGCACCAGACCGGTGTGACGGGTGGCGTTGGTGCCGGTGAAGACCAGACCGTTCTCCATGTCCCCCTGCTGGGCGCGATGCAGGGCCAAGGCGATGCAGAAGGTCTCCTTCTCCTCGCGACAGCGACAGGCGTCCAGACAGGTGGCGATGCAGGTGTCGGCCACTTCCCCACCCCGCAGCAAGGTCTTGGTGAAGGGGGTGTTCAGGGCCCGTCCGGGCAGACCGGCGGGCGAATCGACGATCACCACGTCGCCATCCTGGGCGTCGATGAAGGACTGCTTGTAACGGTCGTGGGCATCGCACTCGAAGGTGCAGATGAAGCGGCTGGCCATCTGCACCCCCTTGGCGCCCAGGGAGAAGGCATGATCGATATCCTTGCGATCCCAGATCCCGCCCGCGGTGACGATGGGGATCTCGTCCGCGTATTCGACGCGGGACCATTCGGCCAGCTCCGGCACCACGATATCGGTGTCGTATTCGGCGGAAAAGAGCTGCTGGGCGTTCTTGACCCCCAGATGCCCCCCGGCGCGATTCGGATCTTCGAAGACGATGGCGTCCGGCAGGCGCTTGTAGAGCTTGTGCCAACGCTTGGCCAACAGTTTGGCGGCGCGCAGCGAGGAGATGATCGGGACCAGGGCGGTCTTGGGATTGGCAGTGGCGAATTCGGGCAGACGCAACGGCAAACCGGCCCCGGAGATGATCAGCTGGGCGCCGTTCTCCACCGAGGTACGCACCATGGCCTCGAAGTCGCGGATGGCCACCATGCAGTTCACGCCGATGATGCCAGCCGGACTGGCCGCACGGGCCATCTGCAACTCGTCGATGAGCGCCTTGACGTTGGCGCGGTAATAGTCGCGCCCCTTCACATAGTATTTCGAGGCCAGGGAGAGCGCCACGGCGGCGATCACGCCGACCCCTCCCTCGTTGGCCACGGCGGAGGCGAGCCGATGCGCCGAAACGCGCACCCCCATGCCACCCTGAATGATCGGGACCGGAATGGTATATTCGCCGATGCGCAACGGTGGCAGGGGCGGCAGAGTCGGTTGGACATCGATCTGGGTCATGAAACGGGCATCCTAGAGTGAAACTTAAACGGTTTCCGGCGCGTTCGTCCGTGTTGAACGCGCCACCATCGCGGGCCTCCCGAACCAGGGGATCACCAGGCGGCCCAATCGGGTTTGCGCGCCACGACCTGAACCGACCCGCACGACAACACCCGCTCCGCATCGACATCGGAGGGATGGACGATCCCCAAGCCGCTCCGTTGGCCACGGCCAGGGGTCACGCTGGTCAGGACACCGGTCTCCTTGCCGCTCGGCAACTGGATCGGCGTGCCCGGCGCGACCTCGGCGCCAGCGGACAGAATGAGGGAATAGAGCCTTTTTTTCAAGGTGCCGCGATGATGGGTGCGCGCGGTGGTCTCCTGTCCGACATAGCACCCCTTGGCAAAATCCACGCCGTTCATCTCCAGAAGCCCGCTCTCCAGGGGAAGGCTCACCTCCGGGATGAAATCGCTGCCGCCGCGCGGCAAGGCCAGGTCGATGCGGTGGGTCTCCCAGGCCAGAAAACCGGCGGGTGGAATCCGTTTGACCAGCCTGTCCCACCATCCCCCGACCAATGCGGCGGGAACGAGCAGTTTCCAACCGAATCCGGCGTGACGCGGATCGCGCCACAGACGAATGCCCGGCTCCAGGGCCATGGTATCGCCCGGATTGGCCTCTGCGATGGGAAATTCCGGGAAAATCCCCTGCAAAACCCGGCTCGCCTCGGGACCGGCGATGGTGAGCAGGGCCGGATCCGGATCCACCTCGACCCGAATCCTGGCGCGCAGGATGAATTGCGCCAAACGGCGGGCCAGAGGGGCGCCCGAACCGGGTTCGGTGATCAGAAGCAGTCGGTCTCCATCGCGCAACAGGGTGCAATCCCACAGAAAACGACCCTGGGGCGTGAGATGGGCCGCGTAGATGCTCCGTTGCGGGGAGACGTTCTTGACCTGATTGGTGATCAGACCGCCCAGAAAATCGTGGATGTTCTCACCCGAGATGGCGACCGCTTCCATGTGGGTGGAATCCACCAGCGCCACGTCGTCACGCAGGGCGCGCAACTCGGCCTCCGGATCGCCGAAGTGCGTGGGCACCGTCGCGGAACGGTCCGAACTCCAGGCGATGCGCCCTCCAAAATGGGATTCAAGCCGACTCATGGGAAAACTCCTTGTGAATAACGGACAGGGGTTGGCACAATTGCATCCGGCGCGGCTCGATCCTGGCACCCCTGGATCGGGAACGGGCGCTTGTTTTTCGATTGGACCCTTCATTTCGCCAAGGAGTTCGCATGAGCGCCTTTCGCTCCGCATGGATACAGGGCCGCACTGGGAACGTTACCCAGATGCATTACGCGCGGCAAGGTCAAATCACGCCGGAAATGGCTTTCGTGGCCCAGGAGGAGGATCTGGATCCCGAGTTGGTGCGCGCCGAGGTGGCGCGCGGACGCATGGTGATCCCGGCCAACATCCGCCATCCGGAATCCAGACCCGTGGCCATCGGCATCGCCGCGCGTTGCAAGATCAACGCGAACATCGGCAATTCGCAGATCTCCTCCGGTCTGGACGAAGAGGTCGAAAAGCTGCGCCTGTCGCTCCACTACGGCGCCGACACGGTGATGGACCTCTCCACCGGCAAACGGATCCGCGAAATCCGCGAGGCGATCCTGCGCAACTCGCCGGTGCCGATCGGAACCGTGCCGATCTACGAGGCGGTGGAACGGGTGCCGGACGTGCGCGCCCTCACCCCGGAGATCATGCTCGAGGTGATCGAAGAGCAGGCCAGACAGGGGGTGGACTACATGACCGTCCACTGCGGGGTGACGCTGGAGGTGCTGCCGCTGATCGAATCGCGCATCACCAAGATCGTCTCGCGCGGCGGGGCGTTGATGGCGCAGTGGATGCTTCATCACGAAAAGGAGAACCCCCTGTTCACCCACTTCGATGCCCTGCTCGAAATCTGCAAGCGTCATGACGTCACCCTGTCCCTCGGCGACGGTCTGCGACCCGGCTGTCTGCACGACGCCTCGGACGCCGCCCAGTTCACCGAACTGCGCATTCTCGGCGAGCTGACCCGACGGGCCTGGGAGCAGGAGGTGCAGGTGATGATCGAGGGTCCGGGCCATGTGCCGCTGGATCAGATCGAGGAGAACATGCTCAAGGAGCGCGAACTGTGTCACGAGGCGCCGTTTTATGTCCTGGGACCGCTGGTCACCGACATCGCGGCGGGCTACGACCACATCGCCTCGGCGATCGGTGGCGCGGTGGCCGCCTGGAAGGGAGCGTCGATGCTCTGCTACGTCACCCCGAAGGAGCATCTGGGACTGCCGAACGCCGAGGATGTGCGCGCGGGGATCATCGCCTACAAAATCGCCGCCCACGCCGCCGACATCGCCCGGCATCGACCCCGCGCCCGGGAGCGCGATGACGCGATGAGTCGCGCCCGTTTCTCGTTCGACTGGAACCGGCAGTTCGCATTGGCGCTGGATCCGGAACGGGCCCGCGAGTATCACGACGAGACCCTGCCGGAAAACGCCCACAAGAGCGCGGAGTTCTGCTCGATGTGCGGTCCGCGCTTCTGCGCCTACAAGCTCTCCCAGGAGGTGGCCGAAAAGTCGCGACACCTGGCCGAACGGTTCACCCCGGACTTCTGCCCCCAGACCGGCGATGCGGCCAAGGCCAATCTGGCGGTCAACGCCTGAACCTGTTCCCATGGGATCGGGGGCGGTCTCCGCCCCCTGGCGCGAGATCGACCGACAGGCCATGCCATCCCCACGCCCTCCCGTGACCATCCCCCTGTATCGACCGGATTTCACCGGTGACGACGCACGGGTCTGCCTGCGCCAACTGGCGCGCGCGCCGTTCGTGGATGCCGGGGCCGCGCGCGCCTGGGAGGCGGGCTGGGAGCGGCTCTGGGAGCGGCGCGCCGTGGCATTTGCCAGCCATGACGAGGCGTTGGGTGCCGTGAAGGGGCTGTTCGGCTGGCACTCCGGTGACGTGGTGGCCGTGGATCCGCTGCTGGATCCGGCCTGGATCGAGGCTCTGGAGGCCAACTGGCTGCATGCGGCCTGGCGGGATGTCGATCCGGTGACCGGTCGGGCCCTCGGCGAGCCGCCGGCACGGGCCGAGGGGCGCGGCGTCACCCGCGCCGTGGTGACGCACCACCCGTTCGGTCTGCCAACTTCCGGCCTTGATTCGGGCGTTGGAGCACGACAGGTCGGGATGCCGGACACGGCGCCCGTGATCCTCGAGGAGATCTCGGCGGTCTTGCATCCGTTGCCAGGGATCGGCCATGGCCGGATGCAGCTGGTCAATCTGGAGGGGCCGCGTATTTTGCCGGTTGGCGTGGGGTGCGTGCTGCTTTCGACCGATGCACCCCTGATCGAAGCGCTGCGGAAACGAAGATCACGCCCTCCGGGTGGCCCGGCCTGCGCGTTGGGATGCGCGTTGCTCGCCTCCCTGCCGGGCCGTCTGGAGCGCCGCGCGGAGCTGGCCGGGCGCTATCTGGCGTTGCGGCTGCGCGGTCTGGGAGCGCTCCCGGCGCAAGGCGCGCATGGCCGGACCTGGGAGCTTTTTCATCTCGTGATGCGCGATGCGAGCGCCTGCGCGGCCTTGCGGCACTTCCTGCGACGCTCCGGAATCGGCTGCGCCACACCGATCTGGTTTGCGCCGCGCCTGCCGGAGGGGAGCCTCCTGCCCGGCCTGCACGCCCTGCGAACCCGTGCCCTGGCACTCCCCCTGCACGCGACCCTCACGGACCCGGAGAGCAAACGCATCGTCAACCGCATCCACCGCTGGGCGGAACGGTGTGGACGAAGCGAACCTCCCCCGCACGACGGCACCACCCCCCCGTGACCGTCAGCCGTCCCTCAGAGGCGGTCTGGCCCGTGCCAAACCCCTCTCACCCGCCCCCCGCACGACTCCAACGCCCCTCCGGGGACTGCACCCAATACTCCATCGCCAACCCGCGCGCCTGATACCACCGATACCGCTCCCGCGCCGGGGCCGGATCCCCCACCACGAAATCCACCACCACGTCGAACCCAGCCGCCCCCTCGACCAATCCGGCATCCGCCGCGACCACCACCGTGGCCCCGTTGCGATCGTCCGGCGTCAAGGCGAGCAGAACCGGCTGCAACTGGGGATCCGGACCATCCCACACCCCGTGGGGCAGAAAACGCTCCAACGGATGACGCCACAACAGATCATCCCAATGCCGCGACCGGGCCGGACTCCCCACCAGCAAACAGACCTTCAACCCCTGCTCCACCAGTTTGTGCAACAAACCGGTCAACACCCCATCCACCGAGGCGCCGGCGACCTGGTAGAACCGGGCCACCGGACTCCCCTCGCGCGCTCGCGCCATGTCACACCCGCTCCGCCAGGACGTATTCGCACAACAACCGCACCCCGACCCCCACCGCACCCTTGGGCATGTGCGGCCTGGACGAGGAGAGATCATACGCGGTGCCGGCGATGTCCAGATGGGCCCAGGCACGGGATTCATCCACGAACCGGGAGAGGAAGCAGGCGGCGGTGATCGTGCCGGCCTCGCGCCCGCCGACATTCTTGATGTCGGCCACCACGGACTTGATCTGCTCCTGATACTCCGGGAACATCGGCAACGGCCAGACCCGCTCTCCGCACCGGTCGCCGGCCTTGCGCAATTTCTTCCGCAACCCTGCGTGGTTGCCCATCAGACCCGTGGCATGGGATCCCAGGGCGATGACGCAGGCTCCGGTGAGGGTGGCCAGATCGATGATCACGTCCGGATCGAAGGTGGCGGCGTGATGCAACGCATCGGCCAGGATCAGACGCCCCTCGGCATCGGTGTTGATCACCTCGACGTGGATCCCCCTGGCGGTCTTGATCACGTCTCCCGGACGCTGGGCCGTGCCCGAGGGGAGATTCTCGGCGGCGGGAACGATCCCCACCACGTTGATCGGCAACTCCATCTCGGCGATGGCGTGCAGAAACCCGAACACCGCCGCCCCGCCGCTCATGTCGAATTTCATCTCCTCCATCTTGGCGCCGGGCTTCAAGGAGATGCCCCCCGAATCGAAGGTGACCGCCTTGCCCACCACGGCCAGGGTCGGACGATCGCCCCCCTTGCGATACTCCAGGATGATCATGCAGGGTGGATGGGCGCTCCCCTGTCCAACCGCCAGAATGCCGTTCATTCCCTTCTGGGCCAGCACCTGCGGGGAGAAGATGGTGGTCTTGACCGGCAACCGCTCGGCCAGCTCGCGCCCCTTCCTGGCCAGAACGTCGGGGGTGAGGAGATTGCCCGGCGTGTTGCACAGATCCCGCGCCAGCATCACGCCACGGGTGATCTTCTCGACCCGTTCCAGACGCTTGCGCCCCCCCTTGAGTCTGGCGGCGGGGAGCAGGAAGTCCAGCCGCTTGAGACGGTGACGGGGGGCATCCTTCCTGCTGACCCCCTGATAGCGCTCGAAACGGTAACTTCCCAGCCAGGCCCCCTCGGCCATGGTCGCCATCACCCGTGACGGCCCGATGCCGTGCTGCTCATCGAGGGAGACCAGCACCAGCGCCCGATCCACGGCGCTCTTCTCGCACGCCTTGACCACGCTGGCCCCGAGGGCGCGCAGACTCTCCAGGGTGACCGACTCGCGCTTGCCCAATCCAACCAGCAGCAACCGCCCCACCGCCAACCCCTCTCCCGGAGTCACGGGCAAAAACAGCGTCTCCCCGGCGTCCCCACGCAGCCAACCGGCCTTGAGCACCCGTTTCACCTCGCGCGCCACCCCGTCCGGACAGCGCGCCAGGGCGGCCTGGGCCTCGCCCCCCTGGTGGACGCCGATCACCAGCAGATCGGCCTCGTGGGCGATCGCCGTCTCGTCGAACAGATGGATCTTCACATGGGCTTCCGACATCGCGACCTCATCCTTTGTCTTGGCATGAAAAATGAACTACTGAAACTTTGCCAAGAATCCTTACCACAAGCACGAGCAAAACACAAAGACCCTCACCCGCGCACGCCCATGAAACGCCTCTCCCGCCATCTTTTCCAAGATTGCGCCGCGACCTCGCTGGTCACGCTGGGCACGCTCACCTTTCTGATCATGCTCCCGCAGATCCTGCTGCTCACCGATGTCTGGATCAACAAGGGCGCGCCGTTTTCGGTGCTGCGTCAAATGATCCTCCTGGCCATCCCGCAATTCATGGTCGGAACCCTGCCCATGGCGCTCCTGACCGGCATTCTTTTGACCCTCAACCGCATGGCCCGTGACAGCGAACTGGTGATCATCAAGGCCAGCGGGGTGAGCATCTGGCAAATGCTGCGCCCGGTCGGACTGCTGGTGCTGCTGTTCACCGTGCTCTCGCTGCTGCTCAACTGGATCTGGGTACCCAGGGCCTTCTTCGAATTCACCACCCTCAAACGGGCCCTGCTCACCTCCAGCTCGGCCCTGACCCTGCAACCGCGCACCTTCAACCGCGACATCCCCGGCCTGACCCTGCACGTCGAACGCCAGGATCCCATCTCCGGCACCCTCGAGGGGGTGCTGATCCACGATCAGCGCAACCCGAAAGAGGTGGTGACCATCACCGCGCGTCGCGCCCATCCCCACACCCGCGCCGACAACAAGGCGGCACTCTTTCTCGAGGATGGCAGCCGCCACTGGGTCACCCAGGCCGGATACTACCGCCACATGCAGTTCACCCGCTTCGACCTCGGGCTGGAGGTGGTGCTGGGACTGGTGCCCGCCCACCAGAAGGAGTCCGTGGACGAACTCGATCCGGATGAGTTGTTGGCCATGCTCGACCATGGCACGCCGGAAAAACGCCACGCCGCGCTCCTGGAGTGGCATCGCCGCCTGGCCTTTCCGGCGGCCACCCTCATCATGGGTGCGCTCGCCCTGCCGTTGGGGGTGCGTCAGTCCCACCGCACCGGCAAAAGCTTCGGATTCGCCGCCGCGCTGCTGATCCTGATTCTCCACTTCCTGCTGCTGGCCTCCGGAGAGGCCCTGGCCACCCGGAAATTCACCACTCCCCTGATCGGTCTGTGGCTGCCCAACCTCATCATGGTCACGCTCACCGCCTGGGCCTTCCACTTCGGCGCCCAGGGACGTCTCGCCCCGGATTGGCGCTGGCCCGGTGGCGTCGCGCCCGGCCCCGACCCCGCCCCACCCGATCCGCACGGCTCGATGACCCGGTGACCCGCATGCCCATTCTCTTCCGCCATCTGCTGAGCTTCTTTCTGACCGGCTTCTTGAAGACCCTCGGGGTCTTCGTCGGCCTGTTCCTGCTCATCGACGGCATCGAGGGGATCCGACGCTACACCCCCAAACCCAACTTCAACACCCTGGATCTCGCCCTGCTGATCTTAAGCCGGCTGCCCAACTATCTGGGCATGCTCACCCCCTCGATGCTGCTTCTGGCCACCCTCATGGGCGTGGCCCGCCTGACCCGCGACAACGAAATCACCGTCATGCGCGCCAGCGGCGTATCGCTGGTCGGCATCCTCGCTCCCCTGCTGACCGGAGGTCTGATCGTCGCCCTGTTCCACGGACTGCTGACCGCCCAGATCGTCCCCCGCACCAATGCCCTCGCCCAGAAAATCGAAGATCACATCGTGGACCGGCTCATCGCCCCGCCCTCCAAGAGCGGCGACCTGTGGCTGCGCGACGGCGGACACATCATCCACCTCCAGAAGTTCGACCCGGATCGGATCACCCTGCACGGTGTCACCGCCTTCACCTTCGACGCCGAACACCGCCTCGCCGCCCGCCTGGAAGCCAGCCGCGCCACCTTCGACGGCCAGGGCTGGAAGCTCCACGAAGGACTCGACTACCGGTTCCTCCCCACGGTCGAGGTCCAGGCCTTCGAGGCACGTCCCTGGCAGGTCTCCCTGGACCCGCAACGCCTCTCCGCCAGCACCCCTCCGCCGAACATGCTCACCGTGATCGAACTGATCCCGGCCATCGACCGGCTGGAACAGGATGGTCACGATGCCACCCGTCACCGCATGATCCTGCACCGACGCCTGGCCGCGCCAGCCATCAACCTGGCCGCCATCGCCCTTGCCTTCCCCTTCGCCCTGCGCCTGCCCCGCTCGGGTGGCGCCCTGCGCTCCTCCCTGCTCGGCACCCTGCTGGGTTTCCTCATGTTCGTGCTCGTCGATCTGTCCACCGCCTTCGGACTCGGCGGACGCCTCCCCCCGATCCTGGCCGCCTGGGCCCCGGTGCTCTTCTTTGCCGGGGTGTCCGGATTCCTGTTTCTCCACCTCGCCTATCCCAGACACTCACGATAACGCCTAACCCGCGACATTCCTTGAAAGAATCCCTTATCCGCCCCCCCCGAACGTCCGATACACCTTCCAGCGACGGATGATTTTCACGACACCATCTTTCGTATCCTAAGAGATCCAATGCATTTCGCCCGGGATGGGCGAGGGAGATGAACTCATGAAGGGATTGCTCACCCATGTCGGGAAAAACGGTGGACAATGGCTGCTGATCGCTGCCGTCGCTCCCCTGGCCGCGGCCTGCGGACATACCGTGGACCCCACCCAGGCGCCTCTGACCACCTACGAAATGCCCGCCGCGGTGGTGGTTCACACCCCTCCGGTCACGCTCCCTCCCGGTTCGCCCTGGCAGAGCCCCATGCCCGCCGGCGCGGCGAGCGCCTACGCCAATGCCCCGGTGGTCGCCCCCAACGGCACCACCGTGACCAGTCCGGCTCCGTCGCTCACCCCCGCCACCGATGCCCTCGGCCATCCCGCCGGCTCCACGGTGGTGCGTCAGGCGCCGATCACCATCGAACGCCCCTCGATCGTGGTCAACCAGCCGCCGGTATGGGTCGGAAATCCGCCGGTGGCCATTCCGCAACCGCCGGTGATCATGCATCAGGCTCCGATCACGGTGGAGCAGCCCTCGTTCGTGATCCAACCGCCGAAAGTGGGCTTCCAGGTTCCGCAATCCCAACCGGTGGCCGAAGCCAAACCGGCTCCGGAGGTCAAACCGGCCCCGGTGGTCGAGGAGAAGCCCAAGCCCGAGGCCAAGAAGGCCGCACCGGCCAAAAAACCGGCCAAGAAGGCGGTCAAGAAGGCGAAAAAACCGGTCGCCAAGGCTCCCAGGAAGTCCCAGGCGCCCGGAGACGATCTGCCGCCGAAGTAACTTGCAGGATGGGGGGAGCCCCCCACACCATGAACCTCCCTTCGGGAGTTCCATGGTGCGGATGCGCGCCTGGCGAAACTCTGGAGCAACCAGAACGTTGCGCCGGATGGAAAAAGACCTTGGATCAAGGATTCTGGATCAGAGGCGTCGTGAAACGCCGGACAAGGAGTGACGCAACCCATGCCTAAGTTCATACCACCCGTGGCCGCCCTGCTGCTCGCACTGAATGGGGGCAACGCCCTGGCCGGCGAACTGATCGTGCCGCACCAGCCGGGGGATACGATCTCGATCCACGTCCGTCCCGGACGCTATGCCCACCCCTCGGACTACTGGTGGCAGAGGGATCCCTCCAGCCAGGGGAAGTGGGACTATTTCACCCCGGTCGATCATCTGCGGCAACCGGTGCTCCTGGAGCCCGGCGAGGAGACGGGCGGATGGTTCCAGACCTTGCGTCTGGTGCCGGCCCTCCAGCCGTCCGAGGCGCACAAACCCGCCGCCACGATCCCCGTGACCAATCGCCCCTTGCGGTGAACGCGGCGATCCCGAAACACGCCTTGCTCGTGATTCAACCCACGACACTCGTCATTCATCCATAAGGGAAGAGCCTCATGAAGACCCACATCACCCCCCGCCTTCACAAACCGTCGCTGCTCGGCACGGCCACCCTCGCCGCGATCCTGCTCGCGCTCCCCGCGCCGGCCAAGGCCGAACCGACCACCACTGCCGTGGCCGCGGTGGTCTCCGCGGGCTGGCTGGCGGTGATCACCGCCTTTCACGGCTCCTCCCGCGATCATGGCTATCCCATGGCCTCCTCGTCGGACTCCGGCGCGCCCCGCCCGTATGTGATCCCGGCCCACGCCGTGAACCTGCCCCCGGCCAACAGCCCGGCCTTCGGTTCCGGCGGCATGATCTACTCCTCGGTCTCGCCCCTGGCGACCACCAATCAGACCCAGGCTCAGGTGCAACCGGTGGTGCGCATGGAGACCGCGCCGGTC
Organism: Candidatus Magnetaquiglobus sp.; assembly: GCF_058402785.1. Lineage (NCBI taxonomy): Bacteria > Pseudomonadati > Pseudomonadota > Magnetococcia > Magnetococcales > Candidatus Magnetaquicoccaceae > Candidatus Magnetaquiglobus > Candidatus Magnetaquiglobus sp. The sequence continues at coordinate 65,813 of NZ_JBZVFG010000007.1, read as the reverse complement.
GCCTACTACGCGGTGCCGAGTCCCGGCCTGCAGGTGGTGACCCCGGTGAGCGCGGCGTATGGCGAACCCAGAAAATAAGCCCCGAGCGACGACGCATCCGTTGCTTTACCATGGAACGCCCGAAGGGAGGTCCATGGTACGGAGGGTGAGAGGGTTCTCCCCCCATCATGCACGTTAACAAATGCTTTGCGCCCGACGGCCAGAACAGCGATTCTCGTCGTCGGGCGTGGATGATTCAAGAAAACCGAGGAATCGCGCCATGAACCCCAGGAACCTCCCCCGCCCAGCGCAACTCCCGACTCTCGCGATCGGGTTTGGCGCGGCTGTTTTCGTCCTCTGGAGCGTCAGCGCCGAGGCCGGCAACGCCTCCGTGGACAAAACCGGCGTCAAGAAGCCGGAAAAGAGCAGCGCCAGCGGTTCCAGGCACATCTACTACCCGGATACGGCCCGTTCCTTCTTCGACTATCAGGATACCGGGGCCTTTGTCGGACGTCCGATGGTGATTCCGCCCACCTTGCCGATCATCAGCCAGCCGACCCATCTGGTGATCCACATGCCGGCTCCGGATCCGGTCAAGGCGCCCCTGCCGACCCTGGCGCCGCAATCCGCCGCCGCGCCCAAGCCGGTCGCATCCGCCGCGCCGCCCGCCGCGCCCAAGCCGGTCGTATCCGCCGCGCCGTCCGCCGCGCCCAAGCCGGTCGCATCCGCCGCGCCGCCCGCCGCGCCCAAGCCGGTCGCATCCGCCGCGCCGCCCGAAGCACCCAGGGAGCCCGCCGCCGTGATCCCCAGCGTCCCGCGCCGACCGGTCGAGGTCGAACCCCCGGTACGTCCCCTGCCGGTAAGCCGGGATTGATTGCGCCAACCTCTTTCCAACCCTATCGGATGGAAGGCTCTTTCCGCACCTCGAAACGATCCACGCCTGCCGTAACTGGCATGATGGGGAGAGAACCCCCTACCCCTCCCGAAGGGAGGTCCATGGGTAAAAACAAACACAGGTCGCCGTCAACACGGCGACCTGAACGTGGTCACACCCGATCCAAGCAAACCCGTACACTCACGCCGGGCTCTTGTCCTGCCCCTGTCCCTGCTGCTCCTCGTCGATGAAACTTTCCAACGCGGTCTGGTCGAGGATCTGGATCACCCGTCCCTTGACCTCGATCAGTCCGAGTTTGCTCAAGCGGGACAGAATGCGCGAAAAGGTCTCGGGTTGGATCGACAACCGCGAAGCGATCACCCGCTTGGAGGCATCCAGGCGTACCATCCCCCCGACCGGTCCGGTTCCCGGACTCTTGTTGGTCAGAAGATAGCGCGCCAGGCGCACCGGCGCGCTCTGCAGGCTCAAGGTGCGAATCTCGGTGAGTTGACCGTGGAGACGCTTGCTCATCTCGGCCATCATCCGGAAACAGGTATCCGGAGACTCACGCAGGATGGTCAGGAAGGTTTTGTTGTCAAATGCAAGCGCATCGCAGGCGGTAAGCGCCGTGGCGAAAACCGGGTAGCCCGGCTGCTCCATGAACATCACCGCCAGGGCGATGGCATCCCCGGGCCCCATGATACGCAGCACCTTTTCCGCGCCGTTGACCGCCAGATGAAAGAGCTTCACCCGCCCTCTCAGGATGATGAAAAAGCGATCCGCCGGTTCCTGGGCATGAAACAGGGCCTCGTTCTCCTCCAGATGGATCTGCCGCATGGTGCGTTGCACCCGTTGCACCTGCACATCGGAGAGCGCGCGGAACAGGGTGGTTTCGCGGAAGATCCGATGGCTCAGATCCCGGATGGGCGGTGGCATCATGACCTGTTCCTCCTTTGCTTGCCTTTCCGGCATCCTCAACCCGAATCCGGCATCGGACGACGCCGGCGTTTGTCCGCGCGCCGCTTGATCAGACGCGCAAGCTCCGCGCGTTGATAAACCTCGTGCAGACTCCCCAGATTCAAACCGAACGACCATTTCTCCAATCCACCCCGAAAGGCGGACATCAACCGTTTTTCGGTGCGCCACAGCTTCTCGAAACTCTTGCCCATGGGCGCCAGAATGGCAAGATGCCGTTTTTTCTTGTCCGAGGCCATGATGTATCGATTCCCCAATCGGCTCTCAGGCTGATCGCCGATCCTGACTGACATCTCCGCGGGGTGGGAACACGCCCGCCCCGATCCCGATCGACCTCGTTTGGGAGGTCAGGGAGAAGGCAACTTTTTCCGGCCCAGGCCGTAAGAATCCGGCAAAAGCTGCCCATCCTCAGGTCCGAATCTAACAGACAATCCCACGCATTCACAACCGAAAATCATGGCACGTTTCTGGCTTTACGTTAATCGCCATCCGCTTGTTCGGAACCGGTGGCCGGAACCCGGCCTTGTCACGATTTTCGTTAATACAATCAACCCCCACGAAGGAACGACACCATGGCGGTCATGGATGTGCGCTGTCCCGATTGTCACGGTTTGAACGTGGTCAAATACGGGGTCCAGCCCAACGGCAAGCAACGCTATCTCTGTCAGGATTCCAACTGCGCGCGACGGATTTTCATTCTCCGTCCACCCACCGACACCGGCATGGCGCGCCTGCCCACCGACATGCGCCGGGTCATCGAACGGGCCCTGGCCGGCGCCGAAATCAGCCATACCGCCCAGGAGCTGCATCTACCCACCGAAACCGTGGCCGAGGTGTTTCAACTGCTGGCCCGTTTCACGCCTCCCCCCGGCGGGGTCAGCCGTCAGCGTCGCACCCTGCGACGGCGCGCGGCGGGATGAATCTTTCGGCGGTCCCACGCGAAACCGTGCCCGGATCCGTCACTTTCTTGTAAACATTTCCTCTCGATGTGACGAAACAGACCTTGCAACCGCGCCGTGTGGCGCTGGCGCCACCGTCTCTCACGCCGTCGGGAAAGTCGATGCACCGTTCCACGGAGATCAATCAACGCCTGGAGACCCTCAAGTCGCTCCTGGAGCGGATTCACCGCGCCTGGGGACCGGACGACTTCGAGGCGTTGATGCGTTTTTTCGTGGAGATCCTCCCTCCGCTCACCCAAGCCGAACGGTGCAGCGTCTTCATCGTCGATTCGGGCAGCGAACGGATCTGGCTCAAATTCGGCACCGGCCTGAAAGAAAAGGCGATCATCGCGCCGATGCGCGGCAGCGTGGTGGGTGAGGCGATCTCCACGGGTCGCACCGTGATGCGGTTGGGATTGGAGTCACGGGAAGGGTTCCACGCCATCGCCGACCGACAGACCGACTACACCACCCGCAATCTGCTCTGCGTGCCGATCATGAGCCTGGCCGGAAACTATGCCATCGGCGCCGTGGAACTGCTCAACAAGCAGGAAGAACCCGGTTTCTCCCCGGCGGATGAAACGCTGTTGCACCAACTGGTCAAATATCTGGCTCTCTCCATCGAACACAACGCCGTGACCGAAGAGATCGTGGAGATCACCCGCGGCATGCATGCGGAAATGGCCCGCGCCGCCGACCCGCTTCTCGGCGAGGAGCGCTACGTCGCCGAAAGCCCGGCCATGCGTCGGATCTTCGCCCTGGTGAACCAGATCGGTCCGTTGCCGGTCAACGTCTTCGTCTCCGGGGAGAGCGGCACCGGCAAGGAGGTGATCGCACGGTTGATCCACGAACGGGGTGGCGCCGCGCGCACCCGACCCTTCGTGGCGGTCAACTGCTCGGCGATCCCGGAAAATCTCATGGAAAGCGAGTTCTTCGGTCACGAGAAAGGGGCCTTCACCGGCGCCACCGCGAGCCGCATGGGCCGTTTCGAGGAGGCCGCCGGCGGCACGCTCTTTCTGGATGAGATCGGCGACATGCCCGTGTCGATTCAACCGCGCTTCCTGCGCGCCATCCAGGAGATGGAAGGGGTACGGCTGGGTGGGAGCAAGGTGCATCGGTATGATTTCCGGCTGATCAGCGCCTCGGGCAAGGATCTGCGCGAAGAGGTGCGGGGGGGACGTTTCCGCGAGGATCTGTTTTTCCGGCTGTTTTCCATCGACATCCATCTCCCACCCCTGCGCGAGCGCCGCGAGGAGATCCTGCCGTTGATGCTGTTGTTCCTCGACCAGGTGAGCACGCGCTTCAAGAAGCGTCCGCGCGGCTTCTCACCGGAGCTGGTGGCCCTGTTCGAGTCCCACCCCTGGCCCGGCAATGTGCGCCAACTGGAGCACGAGGTGGAGCGTCTGGTGGCCCTCACCCCGGACGAGGAGTGGATCACCCCGGCGCACTGCTCCTCCGCACTCCTGGAAACGCGGCCATCCACCAGCGGGGCCTGCGCGCGCGTTGCCGATACCTTGTCGCTCCCCGAACAACGCAAGCGGCTGGAGATCGACCTCATCGCCCAGGCGCTGCGCCAGGCGGGGGGCAACAAGGCCCGCGCCGCCGAACTGCTGGAGATCACCCGCCAGTCCCTGCACAACAAACTGCGCCTGTACCGGATCGATGAGGGAGGCGAGACTTTTCATGGTTGATTTCGTCCCCAGGATGGTCGTCAATCCCCTTCAAGAGATCGTCGAATCCCTCACGGGCGTCCACTGGGCCCTGCTCGACCCCGACGGCATCATCGTCGCGGTCAACCCTGCCTGGCGCGCCTTTTCCGCGCTCAACGGCGGCGTGGGCGACTATCTGGGCGCCAATTACCTCGAGATCTGCGCACGGGCCTGCCAGGAGAACGACCAGCTCTGGGAGGCCGAACGGCTGCTCCATCAATTGCGCGACCATCTCGAGGCGCGGGCGCAAGAGCCCTCCCCCTCGGTCTGCTACTCCTGCCACGCCCCCACGGAACACCGCTGGTTCGAGGTGAGCGTCCGCCCCTGCGCGTGGGAAGGGAACAGGCACCTGTTGATCGTCCATCGCAACGTGACCACCGAAAAGCACCTCGAATTCTCACGGGAGCGGGCCCTGGGCATGATCATGCACGATCTGCGCGGCCAGATCGGCAATCTCTACAACACCATCGATCTGCTCCAGATGATGGAACAGGATCCGGAACGGCGGATGCTTCTCTCCCTCTCCCAGAAATCCGGACGCCGCGCGCTGGAGATCATCGCCTCGCACTCCCGATTCATCGCCCTCGAACAGGGCGCCCTGCATCTGGAGTGCGCGACACTGGACCTGGCGGCGATGATCGACGGGTGGCGGCAGAGAAACGACAGGCAACTCGGTTCCCAGAAGACCCGACTGGAGGTCCACGCCGACCTCGCTCCCGCTGCCCCCGCGCCGCGCGGGGAGCGCACCCTGATCCAGAGCGTGCTGGACAACCTTTTGACCAACGCCTTGGAAGCTGCACCCTTCGGCGGCCTCATCCAGGTGACACTGCGCATCGATTCAAAGGGGCTGCATTTGAGCATCCACAATCCGGGCGCCGTACCGCCGGAAATCCGTTCCCGATTCTTCGAGAAGTACGTCACGCATGGCAAATCCCATGGCACGGGTCTGGGCACCTATGCGGCCCGTCTGATCGTGGAGGCCCATCGCGGCACGATCCGCATGCGCACCCCGAACGAAAACAGCACCGAGATCTTGATCTTCCTCCCGCATGGACCGTGCTGAACGCCCGCCTTCCCCGACGCAGACATCCCCACCGTGACACGCGACGCCAAACCGGTGAAGGATCCGACCCATCGCAGCACCATCAGAACCATTGACTTCGGATCGCAACAACCTGGCTTTCAACCCGGAGCCATGGCCGTATCCTTCCCCGACAATCCCCCGCCGATGAATCCATGCCTAATTGACACACGACAGCTCTGATGATATTTTTTGCATCGATATTTAATTATATTTATGGTTTCCAGGAGAAAGCATGCCTTACAGTCATGAGTTCGATTCCGAGGATGGATCGCGGTGAGTCGCAGATGGCTGGCGAACGCCGCTTCGGGTGAGGATTCGACCCGTTCCAGCCACAGCCCGAACGCCTTCATCAACGCCGGGATCCTCACGGGATTGGAAAAAATCACCGCCGAACCGGCAATGCGGCGCGGATGATCGCTGTAGAATCCCGCAACCTCCGGCTGACTGCGCGCCACGATGCGCCGATGCCGTTCACAAACCAGCGTTTCATTCAAGGCTGTACCCGAGTCCACAGCGTACGCATCCACGTCAAGGCGTCGTAATGGTCCACGGCTTCCAGGTGCTCTCGCAACGACTTTCCACCCGCGGTGATGCCGTGCTCGATCACCTCCGCGGTTTCGCGATGGGTCAGGGTGTTCCCCTCCAAAGCGTTGGAGGTGTAGGTCAACTCCACGTCGTGAAATTTCCGCAGATGCGCCAACACCTCGGAGGACAAGGGTCGCAAGGCGTCCAAACGCCCCTTCTTCACGGCTATGCGCTGCCTCAAGGGATCATCCATCACGCTCAACGCCTCATGCCGAAAGATAGGGGATCGCCGTTGTTCTTGAAATCATGAGATCTCCCGTCAATCTCACGCACGACCAGTATGCCCATGGATCTTCATGCATCTCAAGGAAAGCGCGCGGCTGGCGGGTTCTTTCCCCGAATTGACACCCGTTCACAATCCGTTGAATCCACGACCAAAACAACTTGGCACCGTTGCTGCAATCCATTGTCGATTGAAAATCCGGCAGTTCCATCGAACAACGCCGTGGCGGCAAGAGCGTGTGACCACGAAGGACGAATCGGCATGTCAAGGATCATCGGCATCGATCTGGGAACCACCAACTCCTGCGTGGCCGTGCTGGAGAGTGGCGCGGTTCGGGTGTTGAGCAACCCGGAGGGGGAACGCACCATCCCTTCCCTGGTGGCCTTCGCGGCCAACGGCGCGCGCCGGGTCGGACAGAGCGCCAAACGGCAGATGCTGGTCAATCCGGAGAACACCCTGTCGGCGATCAAACGGCTGATGGGACGGCGTTTTTCCGATCCCCTGATCCAGCGCGAGATGGAACGCCTGCCCTATCGGGTCGTGGCGCTGGAAAACGGCGATGCCGGGGTGGAGGTCCATGGCGAAACCAAGGCCCCCGCCGAGATCGCGGCGATCGTGCTGCAACGGTTGAAACAGATCGCCGAGGAGCAACTCGGGGAACCGGTCGCGCGGGCGGTGATCACGGTCCCGGCCTACTTCAACGAGGCGCAGCGCCAGGCCACCCGCGACGCGGGCCGGATCGCCGGACTCGAGGTGGTACGCATCATCCACGAACCGACCGCCGCAGCCCTGGCCCACGGACTGGAGGGGTGCGAGGGTCGGACCATCGCGGTCTTCGATCTGGGCGGCGGCACCTTCGACATCTCCATCCTCACCATCGGTTCCGGGGTGTTCCAGGTCCGGGCGACCAACGGCGACACCTTCCTGGGCGGGGAGGATTTCGATCGGTGCGTGATCGACCATCTGGCCGGAATCTGCCTGGAGCAACTCGGCTTCGACCCGCGCGCCGACAAGGAGAACGCCCAACGTCTCAAGGAGGCCGCCGAGACGGCGCGCATCGAACTCTCCACCGAATTGACCACCGAGATCCATCTCCCCTTTCTGCGCGCCGAGGAGAACACCCCCCGGCATCTGAGCACCACCCTGACCCGCGCCAGGCTCGAAGAGCTGGTGGAAGGATTGATCCAGCGCACCATCGTGCCCTGCGTGATCGCGCTCAAGGAGGCCGGCGTCGGGGTGGATGGCATCGACGCGGTGATCCTGGCCGGTGGCATGACCCGCATGCCGAAGATCCGTCAGACCGTGGCCAACTTCTTCGGCATGGAGCCGATCGCTGGCGTGGATCCGGATCTGATCGTCGCCGAGGGGGCGGCCATCCAGGCCGGCATCCTGGCCGGAGCGCTTCAGGATGTGGTTCTGTTGGATGTGACGCCGCTCTCCCTGGGGATCGAAACCAAGGGGGGCCTGTTCGGCGTGCTGATCCCGCGCAACACCACGATCCCGTGTCGTGTCGCCCGCACCTTCTCCACCGGCATGGACGGTCAGCAGTTCGCCACCGTGCGGGTGGCCCAGGGGGAGCGTGGGCTGTTCGGGGCCAACCATCTGTTGGGAGAGTTCACCCTGACCGGCATTCCGCCCGCGCAACGGGGCGTGCCGCGCATCGAGGTCTCCTTCGAGATCGATGCCGATGGCATGGCCAGGGTGTCGGCCATCGATCTGGCCACGGGGCGGGAGCAATCGATTCACGTCAAGGCATCCGGCGGGTTGTCCGAGGCCCAGATCGCCCGCATGATCCGCGAGGCCGAACGCCATGCCGAGGAGGATGCCCGCCGGCGCCGGCTGATTCAGGCGTTGAAACGGGCCGACAACGTGTTGCACCGCACCCGTGAATTCACCCTGCGTTACGGCAACCGCCTCGAAAGCTCCCTGCGCGCGACCCTGGCCGAGGAGATCCAAACTCTGTGCCTGGCGCTGGAAAACAATCCCGATCCGGCGATCATCGAGCGGCAGGCCGATACGCTGGACGGAATGCTCGCCCACATTCCCGTTCCGGCATCCGACCCGGCCCCGACCGCCGCCACGGCGTCACACCCCAGCGGCGCTTCCGGTGAACGGGGGGCAGCCTCATGGAACGGCGCTCTCGAAGAGACGATCGAAACCTTCGCGATTCCCGAGGTAGCCGATCCGTTGGATCTGGAGTTCGAATCGGGCGAGAGCCTGGATTGGCACTTCCCCAGCGAGGACGAGGAGTACCTGGCCGAGATGCCGGTGGCCTGGGCCGAGGATCTGGACGCCTGGTTCGGGCAGGGGTTGACCGGCATCGACGACCTCTTTCCGCTTCCCGACGTGGTGCGCGCCTCCACCCCGGGTGGCACGCGTCCGCTTGCCGCCTCCTGGTGACCCGGGTGTCCGAGCCGGACGACGGGCCGACCGCATCCGGTCCCCTGGCCGGGCTGGTCCAGGCGGTGGCCGGACGGCTGCTCGATCACCCGCGCGGCAAGGCCACCCAGTTGGCGCGGCTCTGGCGCCAGCTGGTGGGTCCGCAACTGGCGCGGCATACCGAGCCGGTACGGTTGATGAACGGGGAGTTGACCGTGCGGGTGGACTCCTCGGCCTGGCTGAGCGAGTTGAATTTCCTCGCTCCGGACATTCTGCTTCGCTTCCAGGAGCAACTCCCCGCCGGAACACTGAAAAAATTCCGCTTCAAGCAGGAGTCCCTCAAGTTCACCCCGGCGCCACGGAGCAAGCCTCCCCCGCCACGGGAGCCCCCCCTGCCCGAGGAGTTGGAACGGGCGGAACGGTTGTGCGCGCCGATCACCGACCCGCAGTTGAAAGAGACGGTGCGGGCGTTTCTGCTGGCGGACATGGGGACCAAGCGGCGCGAGGGTCGGCACGGCTGACGGTCATGCGTCGTGTCGCGGTCATCCCGCCGCACCCCGTACCCCCTTCTCCACCAGACGGGACGGGGCCACCACCAGCCCCCCGCTTCCACCCTTGCGCAGCCCCACCAGCACCAGAATCGCCTCCCGAGCCGGATCCGCGTGGACCGGCACCAGCCGTTCCGGATTGAGTCCCCGCGCCACCCCTCCGGTCAGCAACTCCACCAGCCGCTCGGGGCGGTGCATCAGCGTCATCACCCCGCCGGCGCGCAGCAGCAGCGCCCCACAGCGCAGAAAATCCCCCAAGCCCCCCGTCTGTTCGAATCGGGCCATGGCCCGCGACCGCTCCGGGGGGAGCCGACCCGCGCCAAGGGCGAAAAAGGGGGGATTGCACACCACCCGGTCGTAGCCACCCGGCACCATGTCCGGCGGCGAGGCACGCACATCCCCTTCCACCACCCGCACCCGTTCCGTGAGCGCATGCCGCTCGACCAGATGCCGCGCCTCAATGCAGAGTTCCGGTTGAATCTCCAGGCCATCCACCCGGATGCCGGGGTGGGCAAGGGCCAGACGCACCGCCACCTCGCCGCAGCCGCACCCCAATTCCGCCACCCGCTCCCCGGCCTCGACCCCGACCTCCCCGGCCAAAAGCCCGGCCTCGATCCCCCCGCCCACCCGACGACACAAGCCGGGCGGCAGCCCCTGAAAAACCGGTTTCATCCCCTTCACTCTTCTCCTTTCTGGCAACCTTTCCAGTAAACACATAATATAAATGGATAAAATAAATCATTGTTAATAATTGACATGCCAATCACTAGAAATTATGATCCTGAAACTTGCCAAGTTTGCAACCGAATCCATCTTGAACCAAGGAGGGGGGTAGAAAGATGAATATTCTCAAAAAAATCAAATTGCAAACCCAGATCTGGCTCCTGGCGATCATCGCGCTGGGCGGCATTCTCACCATCAGCGCCATCATCTACCACGACGAGCGCGTCATGATGCTCGAAGACCGTTACGCCAAGACCCGCAACCTGGTGGAGAGCGCCCACTCCCTGCTGGTTTACTATCACGACCTGGGCAACAAGGGAACCCTGACCCCGGAAGCGGCCCGCGCCGCAGCTCGAGAAGCGGTGAAAAAACTCCGCTTCAACGAGAAGGATTACTTCTGGATCAACGATTTCCATCCCAACATGGTGATGCACCCCTTCAAGCCGGAATTGGACGGCAAGGATCTCTCCAACTTCAAGGATCCGAAGGGAACCGCCCTGTTCATGGAGATGGTGAAGGTGACCCGTGCCCAGGGAGCGGGATTCGTTCCCTATCTGTGGCCGCGACCCGGCCAACAGGAGCCGGTTCCCAAAATCTCCTACGTCAAGGGGTTCGAACCGTGGGGCTGGATCATCGGTTCGGGCATCTACATCGACGACGTGGATGCCGCGCTCGCCAAGCGGCTGCGCGAGATCGGCACCGTGACCCTGGTGGTGATGCTTCTGTTGGGAGCGGTCACCTTCGCGATCACCCGACTGATCAACGCCCAGCTCGGCTGCGACCCCCTGATCATCCAGGAGGTGGCCATGCGGGTGGCCAGCGGCCATCTGGACGTGACCGACGCCAGGCACCAGGCCTGTCGTACCGGCGCCCTGGCCTCGCTGCAAGCCATGGCCAGACAACTCAAGGAAACCATCGTCGAAATACGCGACATCTCCTCGAGCCTGGTGGAAAAAGGAGGGGAGTTTTCCCACAATGCCGAGTTCATCTCCGCCGGCGGCCAGGCCCAGGATCACGGTCTGTCCGAAACCTTCCAGGCCATGAACGAGATCGCCGCCACCACCCGGCGCAACACCGACAACGCCTCCGAAACCGGACGCATCGCCACCCGTGTCGCCAACGACGCCGAAAAGACCGGAGAGGCGGTGGCACGCGCGGTTCAAGCCATGCGCGAGATCGCGGACAAGATCTCCATCATCGAGGAGATCTCCCGTCAGACCAACCTGCTGGCCCTGAACGCGGCCATCGAGGCGGCACGGGCCGGCGAACATGGCAAGGGGTTCGCGGTGGTGGCCGCCGAGGTGCGCAAGCTGGCGGAACGGAGTCAGGGAGCGGCGGGCGAGATCATCGAACTCTCCGCCAGCAGTCAGAGCATCGCCGAGCAGGCCGGGGTGATGCTCCACGACCTGTTGCCGAACATCCGCAAGACCGCCGGACTGGTCCAGGAGATCATCGCCTCCGGATCGGAACAGGCCGGACACGCCGACCGGGTGTTGGCCTCGCTGAAGGAGCAGGTGGAGATCAGCCACCGCAACTCGGCGGCATCCCAGAACATGGCACGGGATTCCGAGTCGCTGCGCGGGTTCGCGGATCGTCTGGAGGAGGTGATCGGCTTCTTCAAGGCGTGAGACGGACCGGGGATGCACCGGGCCAGGGTGCTCCTGTCCGACAGGCGGGTGGCGATCATGGACAACGGAGCGCCGATGGCCTATTCTGTGGAGCGATAATCGTGAATCGTCGAAACTCCCGCTCCCAGGCAGACCGCGACCCTCGACCCATGTCCAACGCCACGCCACCCGATCTTTCCGACTCCCTGGCCATCATGATCCGGGCCGCCCACGAAGCCGGAGACGCGATCATGCGCTATTTCCGCCTCGGTCAAACCGTCTCGGCCAGCGCCGAGGTGCGGGAAAAGGGGCATGACAACCCCTTGACCAAGGCCGATCTGGAGGCGGATACCCTGCTGCGCGAACGACTGCTCGGCAGCCACCCCCACTGCGGCTGGCTCTCCGAGGAGACCGTCGATCACCCGGACCGGCTGGAGCGGCGTTCGATCTTCGTGGTCGATCCCATCGACGGCACCAAGGAGTTCATCGCCGGTCTGCCCCAATTCGCCCTCTCCCTGGCCCTGGTCGAGGACGGACGACCGGTGGCGGCCTGCATCCACAATCCGGCCTCGAACGAAACCTTCACCGCCCTGGCCGGCAAGGGGTGCCGACTCAACGACCAACCGATCCGGGTCACCGACCGGCGCGATCTGGCCGGCGCCTCGTGCCTGGCGAGCCGTTCGGAGACCGCGCGCGGCGATTGGGAGCTTTTTTTAAGCGAATGGCACATCCAGACCATGGGATCGATCGCCTACAAGCTTGCCCTGGTCGCCTCGGGCCGCTTCGACATGACCTTCACCCTGTCGCCGAAAAACGAATGGGACTTCTGCGCCGGCGACCTGCTGGTCCACGAAGCGGGCGGCACGGTGACCCACAAAAGCGGCGCTCCCTTTCTCTACAATCAGGTCAACCCCATGGTCCGTTCGGTCCTGGCCACCAACGGCGCGTTGCACGCCCCGCTGCTGGCCCGGCTGATCGACACCCCCCTGGCTCCGGACCGCCATGCACGGTCCTGTTCCCACCCCGCGAAAGGATAAACGCACCATGAAACGCCACCACGTTTACGGCATCGGTCACGCCCTGGTGGATACGGAAATCCGGGTCACGGACGACTTCCTGAAACAGGCCGGCCTGACCAAGGGCTCCATGACCCTGATCGACGAAGCGCGCCGCGCGGAGCTTCTGGCCCTGCTCGGCGATGCGCCGCGCCACCGCGCCTGCGGCGGCTCTTCGGCCAACACCCTGATCGGCGTGGCGCAACTCGGCGGCAACGCCTTTCACGCCAGCCGCGTGGCATCCGACGAGAACGGCCTCTTTTTCACCAGCGACATGCGCGCCAACGGGGTCGCCAACGATCTCGAGAAGCGTCCCGGAACCGGTACCACCGGCCAATGTCTGGTGCTGATCACCCCGGATGCGGAACGGACCATGTGTACCCATCTGGGGATCTCCGAGTTCTTCTCCGCGGAAGATCTGGCCCCCGAGGAGCTGGCCGCCTCGGAGTGGCTCTACGTGGAGGGGTATCTGGTCACCTCGCCGAGCGCCCGCCATGCCGCCTGCGAAGCGGTCTCCCTGGCGCGCGAACACGGGGTGAAGATCGCCCTGACCTTCTCGGACGCCAGCATGATCGACTACTTCGGGGCCGGCCTGGAGGAGATCATGGGATCCGGAGTGGATCTGATCTTCTGCAATCACACCGAGGCGCTCCGTTACGCCAGGAGCGACGATCTGGAGGTGGCCAAGGCGGCCCTCGCCCGACGCGCCCCGGCCTTCGGACTGACCCTCGGCGCCCAAGGCGCGGTGGTCCGTCTGGATGGACGCGACACCCTCATCCCCGGCATGCCGGTCCAGGCCATCGACGCCAACGGCGCGGGGGATCTTTTCGCCGGCGCCCTGCTTTACGGCATCACCCACGGTTTTTCCCCGGAGCGGGCCGGACGGCTCGCCTGTCGCGCCTCGGCCCGCCTGGTGACCCGGCACGGGGCGCGCCTGTCCCGGGAGGAGACCCGGGATGTCCTGAACACCCTGGATTGACCCCATGGCCGTGCGTTCCAAATCCTCGGGAGGGCCGCGCGACCGTCGCGCCAACTCCCGCGTGGATTTCGAAGACGAACTGGTGCTGCGCGACGAGGAGGGCCGCATCCATCGCGGCGCCTTCGGCAACATCAGCCTGCGCGGTCTGCTGTTCCACGGGGAGGATCCCCTCCCGGCCCTTGGCACGATCCTCTCCGGCACCCTGATTCTGGGCACCATCTCCCTGCCGTTCAAGGGCGCGGTGATCCATGCCCAACCCGGACGCGGGGTGGCGATCCGTTTCCAGGAGATGGACATCGAGTGTTTCAGCCATCTGCGCCGCCTGGTTTCGCTCAATCTGGGCGATTCGGACACCATTGACGACGAATTCCTGGCGGATCGATGAGCCATCCCGCGATCCCCGCCGGCATTCTGCCGATTCTGGATGCCGACCGGCTCGAAAGGATCGCGCCCGCCTCCATGCCGCCCGAGGCGGTGGCCCGTCTCATCCACGCACTGGCCATTCCGATGGTGCAACTGCGCGCCAAGGGCGAGGAGGCGTCGGCCCGTGTCTTCATGACCGGCTGGCTCAAGGTGCTGCGTGACCACGCCCCTGAAACAAAAGTGATTCTCAACGACCGACTGGCCTGGGTCCTGCCGTTGGATGCCGACGGGGTGCATGTCGGACAGGGAGATACGCCGGTGGAGACCTGTCGGAACGCGCTCGGCACCGGGCGGATCATCGGTCTGTCCACCCACACCCTGGCAGAGATTCGCCAGGCCGAGGCGCTCGGAGTCGATTACATCGGCTTCGGACCGATCTTTCCGACCGCCACCAAATCCGACACCCACGCGGTTCAGGGGGTCGAGACCCTCAAGAGGATGGTCGAGGCGACCCGTTTGCCGATTGTGGCCATTGGGGGGATCACGTTGGAGAATCTGGACGCGGTGGCCGCGACCGGCACCCATGGGGCGGCGTTGATCAGCGCGTTGTGGCAAGCGGATTGGGAGCGGAGGCTGAACGCGGCGGTCGGGAGATGGTGACGGCGCTGACGCGGCGGCGCGATCCAAGATGAAACCGCACCCAGTCTGGAATGAGTCGTTTTTACCGTTGAAAAAAAAGAGAGCGTTTGGGAGATTCCTCTCCCAAGGTTTTGCTTTTGACTTTGGCGCGCTCTTTACAAAGAAGCCTTTTTCGCGTCTTGTGCGAAAAAGGCGCCGCGCGCAGCCTTGCGAAAAACGACGCACCCCATAAGATCTGCGTTTAAGAACAACATTCAAAAACACCCTGCGCCGAGGAGGCGATC
>NZ_JBZVFG010000007.1:12723-50769 GCF_058402785.1 Candidatus Magnetaquiglobus sp. | reverse complement strand
AGCGGGAGCGATGCGCCGAGGAGGCGATCAGCGGGAGCGATGCGCCGAGGAGGCGATCAGCGGGAGCGATGCGCCGAGGAGGCGCGTTCAGCTCTCGAAATGGACTTCCTCGGTGACCCGGGAGACCTTCTCCTGACGTTCGGCGGTGGTCTTGCAGCTGATGCACAGATCGGTGACCGGACGGGCCTCCAGGCGACGCAACCCGATCTCCACGCCACACTCCTCGCAGTACCCGTATTCGTCCTCTTCGAGGGCTTCGATGGTGCGCTTGATCTTGGAGATGAGCTTGCGTTCGCGGTCGCGGGTACGCAGCTCGAAGTTGCGATCGGTCTCCAGGGAGGCGCGATCGGTCGGATCGGCGAAGATGGCCTTCTCCTCGGTCATGATGTTGACCGTTTTTTCCGCCTCTTCGAGGAGCTGCTGCTCCCATTCCAGCAACAACCTGCGGAAATAGGCCCGCTGATTGGGGCTCATGTACTCTTCGTCCTCGGTGGGACGATAGTCTTCTGGCAATTGGATGTCGGCGATTTTCATATTTCACGCTCCGAACCTGCATGATGGGGGGAGTACCCTCTCACCCCCCGACCGAGGACCCTCCCTGCCGAGAGTTCCACGGCAAAAGATAATGACATCGCCTAGAATATCGTTTCATGAGGAGAGAAGTCAATCCATTTCGGGCCCGATTGCCGGTCATTGTCCATCGATCGGAAAGATCTTGCCAGGATTGAGGATCCCTTTCGGGTCGAAGAGCCGTTTGATGGCCCGTTGCATGCGCAGGGATTCGGGATCGAGTTCCCGATCGATGAAATCCCGTTTCATGATGCCGACCCCGTGTTCGCCGGAAAGGGTGCCGCGCAGGGCCAGCACCAGGTCGAACACCCGTTCCAGGGCCTGATGGACGCGGGGGCCCTGGGTCGGATCCGCCGGGTCGGTGAGGAGATTGACATGGATGTTGCCGTTGCCGGCATGGCCGAAACCGACGATCGGCACACCGCTCTCCCGGGAGATGGACGCGAGTCCGGCCACCAGGTCGGCCAGTCGGGTCACGGGCACCACCACATCCTCGTTGACGCGCTTGGGGGCGATGCGGGTCAGGGTGGGCGAGAGGGCATGTCGGGCGGCCCAGATCCGTTTGGACTCCGCCTCGTCACGGGCGACGGTCACCTCGACCGGCGCGAACGCCTCCAGCCGCTCACGCATGGCGCGCGCGCGTTCTTCGATTTCCGCGCGGGCACCCTCGACCTCGATGAGGAGCAGGGCGCGACCCAGGGGATGACACACCTCGGGCAGCGTTCCCCGCACCAGTTCCAGGGCCGCCGGATCGAGAAATTCGAGTGCCGACGGGGGCTCGCCTCGTGCCATGATCCCGGCCACCGCCCGCGCGGCTCCGTCCATGTCGGCGAAGGCGGCGCGCAACGTCCGCCGCGCCTCGGGGAGCGGAGCCAGTTTCAGGGTCGCCTCGACCAGCACGGCCAAGGTTCCCTCGGAACCGATCAGCAGTTGGGTCAGATCATACCCCACCACCCCCTTGGTGGTGTATCCGCCCACACGCATGGTCCGTCCGTCGGCCAGGATCACGGTCATGCCGAGCACCCAGTGTCGGGTCACGCCGTGACGCACGGCGTTGGGCCCCGCGGAACACATGGCCAGGTTGCCGCCGATGGTGCAGGAGCGTGCCGAGGAGGGATCCGGGGGCCAGCAGAGCCCCTGTTCGGCCAGACGACGCCCCAATTCGGCATTGACCACTCCCGGCTCCACCACCGCGAACCGATCCCCCGGCTCGATGGCCAGGATGCGATTCATCCGCTGGGTGGAGAGCACCAATCCCCCCTCGATCGCCAGGGCGCCCCCCACGCAACCGGTGCCGGCTCCACGCGGGATCACCGGAATTCCGGCTTCGTGACAGATCTTGAGCGTGCCGGCCACCTCTTCCCGACTCTTCGGCAGGGCCACGGCCCAGGGGAGAGCGCGCCGTCCGCTGTTGTCGCGGGCATACGCCTCCCGTTGCGCGCCGCCGGTCAGAAGACCGGTCTCCCCCAGCACCCGCCGCAATGCCGCGAGGCTGTTGGCGGACAACTCAGAACCTGGAGTCAACGGTTCCATCCGACCTCTTCGAGGCTCCAGCCGGGCCCGCATCCGTCGCGCCGCCCGGTCGGGTCACCTCCGGCGCCTTGACACCCTCCCCCTCGCCACCCTGGCGCGTCGTCGCGCGACCGCTCTCCTTCCGGCCCGACTCGGAGCGGTGCAGCTGTTGAGCCTTGGGATCGATCTCGATGTAGGAGACCACTTCTTTCACCCCGCCCACCTGACGGGCCACCTCGACGGCACGGTTGCGCTCGGACACCGACTGCGCGGTACCGGTCAGGTAGACCACCGCCTTGGTGGTCTCGACGTGAATATCCAGGCCGCGCACCTGCTCGTCGGCCAGCAGACGGATCTTCACCTCGTTGGTGTACCAGGCGTCCTTGGTCAGTTCGCCGAAGGTGGCATGCTGCACCTTGAGTTCGGAGTGCACCTTGACCACGCCGCGGGTTGCCTTGGCGATGGAGATGGCGCTGTCGATCTCGGCCTGGGAGGCGGCGGTTCCGGTCAACAGCACCGCGCCCTGGTAGACGCTGACGTTGATGTTGGCGGCGCTCACCTTGTCGCTGCGCATGTAGTAGCTGCGCAGCTTCATGGCCAGCATGTTGTCCTCGATGGCGCCCTCGGGACTGCGACGCTCACCCATGAAACCGGACGTCGCCGCGCCGCTGTTGGAATCCATCGGCACGCAGGCCGCCATCCCCAGCATGGCCACCAGGGGCAGAAGGCCCCGATACAGAATCGAACGGCTCATCGATTTATTCTCCAGAAAGAAACGTCAATGAAAAGGAGGATATGAACGCCAAAACACCTCGTCCGTTCTAACATGCATAAATCATTCCCATCCAGGTCTGAACGCATCGGCGATCACCTCGGCGCGCCAGCGCCACCCCTCGCGACGAATCAACACCGCGTCGAAACGACAGTCGCACCCGGCCAACTCCGGATGATCGCGCAGATACGCCTCGGCCAGACGGACGATCCGCTCCTGCTTGACCCGATCGATCGCATCCGCCGGATCCGTGCCGGTGGCCACATGCCGCGCCTTGATCTCGCAAAAAATCACCATCCCGTCCCGCCAGGCGACCAGATCGATCTCCCCGCCCCGCGCGCGCCAGTTGCGCTCGATGATCCGGTAGCCCGAACGCGTCAGACAGCGCGTCGCCACCCCCTCGGCCCAGATGCCAAACCGCTTGCGATCCATTCCGACTCCCGACATGACCACCCCCCATGGAACCCGCCGCCCGACACGACACATGACGGCCAAACCATCATGGCACAGGATGGCCGCCCAATTCCAGACGAATGAACCCCCTTCAACAATGCACAAAAATTATACAGCATAAATTTGTCTTGACTGGAGACGGTTGTTAGGCTCAAGTATGAAGGTGAAGACTCATCCATCGCTTGGCTCCAGGGGGAAAACATGCGCATCGTGACAATCCTGATGGGAATCCTGTTGGGAATGACGGATTGCGTCTCCCTCGCGGATGCCCGGGAATGGCCCAAACTGCTCATCAGCGCGCCTGGCCCGCGCAACCTCTCCTACCTGCCCATCGATCTGATTCCGGTGATCGGCGCCGACCGCGAGGAGGGTGTCGATCTGGAGATCGTCTCCGTGGGCGGTGGCGGCGTGGCCCTCCAGAACCTGACCCAACGCAATGTCGATTTCGCCGTGGCCGGCGTGCCGGCGGCCCTGTCGCTGCGGGCCAACGGCGGTGACGTGGTGGTGGTGGCCCCGGTGGATGACGCGCCGCTCTTCGTGCTCATGGTCCGTTCCGGTCTGGCCGGACAGGTGAAACGGATCGCGGATCTCAAGGGCAAGGTGATCGGGGTCAACACCAGCACCAAAACCAGCAAAACCACCTCGCAACAACTCATGGAACTCCTGCTGCGCTCCGACGGCGTGCCGCTGGACGCGGTGCGCATCGTGCCGGCGGGTCAGAGCTGGGTGGAACAATCCTCGCTGCTCAAATCCGCCACCGCCGACGCGGTGATGGGCGACGAACCGTTCGCCTCGCGTCTGCTGGCCGATGGCAAGGTGTTCTTTCTGGCCAATCTGGCCGAACCGGCCACCCTCGGATCCCTCAAGGAGGCCAATTTCCTGCATGCCGCGCTCGAAACCCGCTCCGAGGTGATCGCCCAGGATCCGGAAAAGGTGGCCCAAATGGTGCGCATGCTCAAAAAGAGCCTCGCCTGGATCACCACCCACCCCGCCGCCGAGATCGTGGAAAAACTCAAGATCGAAGACGAGGCAGAGCGACACGCGCTGCGACGGGCCTTGGAGAGATATCCGCGCGCCTTCAAGGGGGATGGTCGCTTTTCGACCGAACAACTGCGCAACACGGAGGCCTTCTTTCACAAGTCCATGCCCAACGATCCCAAGTCGCTCTCCCAGACCATCGAATCGATGGTCGATGACCGCTGGGCGGGCAGAGCCCCGTGAATCACGCCATCGGCAGGCAGGCGGCCCTCCGACTCATCATCAGTCTCGGACTGCTGGTGGGACTGATCGCCCTGACCACGGTATTCATCTATCAACACGCCCTGGCCAAGGCCGCCGAGGAGCGCGCGAACGATCAGGAACGCTTCTACCGCGCCCGCCTGGCCCAGGTGGAACGGGAGTGGGAGCTGCATACCCAGGATTTCAGGACCCGCCTGGAGTTGACCCGCCTCCTGGAGCGGGATGAAACCCCCTCCGGCGAGACGCTCGACCTGCTCAACGCCTTCATCACCGTCCAGAGCGCGGAGCGGCGCTTTCACTATCTGGTGATCGTGAATCGTCACGACCGCATCCTGTTCGATTTCGGCAGCATGGCGCCACGCGGCAATCCGCTTCCCGAAGGGGAGGAGAGCGGATACTTCAGGGACCAGGAACTGGACATGCTGTTCCGAGTGCTACAGGCACCGATCTGGCTCGGTGAACGCCAGAAAACCGGTCGGCTGGCACTCTTTTTCCGTCTGGACAACGCCCTTCTTTATCGGATCGGCGCGCCGGGCCTGACCCTGGGCTTGACCCATCACGATCGCGCCGTGGCCAGCTCGGAAGGCAACCACGATCTGGAACGGCTCAACCAGGGCGAACGGACATCCGAGTCCCGGCAGCGTCGTCTGCCCTGGTCCGGGACAAAAGGGGATCCGGTGCATCTGGTGATCGAAGCGCCGGTCAAACCCCTTTTCTCCAACCTCGAACTCTCCCTGGGGATGAGCCTGATCCCGGTGATCGATGGTCTGATCCTCTGGTTCACCCTCGGCTTCTGGCTGCTGCGTCAGACCGGACGGATCACCCTGCTCGAACGGGCGGTGGGCCTGTTCACCGAAAAGCGCCGTCTGACCTCCGAATTGACGCACCAGCTGAACAAGGCCGAAACCGGCCACGACGACGAGATCACCGCCGTGGCCGGGGCGATTCGCAACATGGCCACCGCCATCTCCAACCGCGAACAGGCCCTGATGGATGCCGCCAGGGAGCTGGAACAGGCCCGACGAAGCGCCGAGGCGGCCAATCTGGCCAAAAGCGAATTCCTGGCCACCATGAGCCATGAGATCCGCACCCCGATGAATGCCATCATCGGCATGGCGGACCTGCTGTCCGAAACCAGACTCGATCCCGAGCAGCGCTCGTTCGTCAAGGTGTTCCAGCAGGCGAGCAACACTCTGCTCGAACTGATCAACGACATCCTGGATCTCTCCAAGGTGGAGGCCGGTCAGTTCAATCTGGACCGGATCCCCTTCGATCTGCCGGATCTGGTCGAAGGGGTGATGCTGATTTTCGATACCCGTGCCCGTGAAAAAGGGATCCAACTGGAATGGGTGATCGCGCCGGACGTGCCGGAACATCTGCTGGGCGATCCCAAACGGTTGCGGCAAATTCTGGTGAATCTCATCGGCAACGCGATCAAGTTCACGCCGACAGGCCGGATCCTGGTGGTGGTGACCACCCTGGGCGGGCAGACCGAACGGGTCTGTCTGCACTTTTCGGTGGCCGACACCGGCATCGGCATCGACCAGGAAAAACTCACCCAGGTTTTCGAACCCTTCACCCAGGCCGACTCCTCGGTGACGCGCCGTTTCGGCGGCACCGGCCTGGGGTTGACCATCAGCAACCGCCTGGTGCGCCTGATGGAGGGGACGATGCACGTCACCAGCAAGCTCCACGAAGGGAGCACCTTCAGTTTCACGGTGCTCCTGGAACGCCACGCCCTGCCGATGATTCAACCTCCCGGCGGCGAACCCGCGCCGTTGACCGGCACGCGCATTCTGCTCATGGATGACAACCGCGCCAACATCCGCATCTACCGGGAGATTCTCGAGCATGCCGGCTGCGAGGTGGATGTCACCGCCCAGGTGGAAGAGGTCGCGGAACGGATCATCGGACGCGGCGGGGGGCCCAGACCGTATCAACTGCTGCTGCTCGACTATCATCTGCCCGAGGCCAACGGTCTGCAACTGATCGAACAGTTGCGCGCCCGCGAGGAGACCGCCGGGATCCCCATCGTGCTGCTCACCTCCGACGATCGTGCCCACGTCTGTCGTCAGTCCCAGCGGCACGGCGTGCATCTGCTGGTCAAGCCGGTGCCGCGCAAAGGGTTGCTCGCCGCCTTGCAGGCGGTGATGGAACCGTTCCGGTCCCCCGCCGACGCCACCCCCCAAACCACCCCGATTCCCGCGCTCGAAACCACCCCGGACTCGACCTCTGGAACGCTCCCGGACCACCCCGCGCCGCCGGAGAGGGGCTGGTCGATTCTGCTGGCCGAGGATGCCGCGGACAACGTGATGCTCATCGAGGCCTTTCTGCAAGCGACCCCGCATCGGCTGACCGTGGTGGACAACGGGGATGAGGCGGTGCGCCGGGTTCGGGAGGAGCGCTTCGACGTGATTCTCATGGACATGCGCATGCCGCTTCTGGACGGCTACGAGGCGACCCGGCGGATACGCGCCTGGGAACGGGAGAGTCCCGGCACACCGCACCATCGGATCATCGCCATGACCGCCCATGCCCTGGCCGACGACGAAGCCCGCTGTCTGGAGGCGGGTTGCGACGCCTATCTGGCCAAACCGCTGCGCAAATCGATGGTGTTGGACGCACTGAGGTAACCCGCACGTCGCACCTGTCCGTGGACCTCGGTTGCCAAACCGCACCCATTCTTTGGACGCGTCGCTTCCCGCAAGGCCGCTGTGCAAAATACGAGCGTCGTTTCCAAAAAACGGAAACGACGCTCGCGCAGGCGGCGCGCAGCGCCTTTTTCGCAAAAGACGCGAAAAAGGCTTCTTTGTAAAGAGCGCGCCAAAATCAAAAGATAAAGTCAAAGTCAAAACATAAAAAGATAAAACATAAAAATAAAAAGCCAAAAAATCAAAACCCTGAGAGAGGAATCTCTCAGACTCTCTCTTTTTTTTTCAACGACAGGACTACGGAGACTTCTCCCCACGTCTGAGCAGCGCCAGGGCATAAAGCTCCGAGGCAGGACGACCGGAACGGGCCGCGACCCCGCGGGCCGCCTCCTTGACTCCCAATCCCCGACCCAACGCCTCGTCCAACCACCGGCCAATCTCCTCGTCACCCGGAGGCGAGAAAACCGCCCCCTCGAGCAACACCACGATCTCGCCGCGCGGCGGCTCGGCCTGGAACCAGGCCGCCAGCTCGGCAACGGCGCCGCGATGGTAGGTCTCGTGAATCTTGGTCAATTCCCGGGCCACAATCGCCCCCCGCTCCCCCGCGCCCAGGGCCGTCAGTTCCGCCAGGGTGGCGGCCAACCGTTGCGGGGACTCGAAAAAGCTCACCGTGCGCGTTTCGCGCAACAACGACTCCAACCGCGCGCGCCGCTCCGCCCCCTTGCGCGGCAAAAACCCCTCGAACACGAACCGCTCCCCCGGCAGACCGCTCCCCGAGATCGCCGTGGTCAGCGCCGAGGCGCCCGGCAGGGCCTCGACCGGCACCATCTCCCGCACCGCCCGCACCAGCGCGCCGCCCGGATCGCTGATCCCCGGCGTGCCGGCATCGGATACCAGGGCCAGACGCGCCCCACCGATCAGGGCCGCGCGAATCCCCGGAATCAACCTCTCGGCGTTGTGGTCGTCGAAGTGGCTGACCGGGGTGCGAATGGCGTGATGATCCAACAGGATGCGGGTGCGCCGGGTATCCTCGGCGAGAATCCGTTCCACCTCGCCCAGCAGGCGCAGCGCGCGCAGGGTGATATCTTCCAGGTTGCCGATCGGCGTGGGGACGATGTACAATCGACCCGTGGATGACGCTTGCTCTTTCATGGATCACGACCCCGAAATGACCGTTCCGCCGCCTGTTTCAACCCGTTCCGTCACGCGCCTCCGACCGCTCTTCACGCGATGGATGCTCGTGATCCCGATTCTTCTCGCCTGCGCCGCGCTTCCGCATGCCACCGCCGGGGAGTCCCCCTGGGAGCGGATGATCGAAGAGAGTCTGAGCGCCTCGGAACCGGAACGCGGCAAACCGGCCCCGATCGTCAAGTCCCTGCCCGCTCCGAGCAGTCCGGAGCAGTTGCGCGAGCTGTTGCTGGCCCTTGAGCCTCGCGATCGTCACGAGTTGGAGTCCCTGCTCGCCCGACACGGCGGCGCCCTCGCGCCGTTCGTGCGACTGATCCTCGGGGATCGTCTGGCCGCCGACGGCGACGAGAAAGAGGCCCAGGCCAACTGGCAGAAGGCCGCCCTCGTGCCTTTGCTCAAGGAAGAGGCCCAGCGGCGTCTGGCCAACGACGGACGCGCCACCCCGGATGGGATCGTCGCCGGGTTGATGGTGCCGATGAGCGGTCCTTCGGCGGCGATGGGCAACACCCTGGTGATGGCAGCCCGCAAGGCCATGGCCGATCACCGGGATGTCAGTCTGCAACTCGAGGTGGCCGACAGCGGCGGCCATGCCGCCGGCGCCAAGGCGGCGGTGGAGTCGTTGGTCAAGCGCGGCGCCCAGGTGATTCTCGGACCGGTTTTCCACCCCGAGGCCATGGCCGCCGCCAAGGCCGCCAAGGCCGCCAACGTGCCGATCATCCCCTTCAATCCCCGCGCCGAGATCCTTTCGGTGGGCGGCGCGGTTCAGCTCAACGCCTTTCATCCCGATGCCCAGGCCCGTGTCATGGCACGGTACGCCATTTCGGAGGCCAAGGTCAAACGAATCGCCATTCTGGCTGCGGATTCGGAGTACGGTCAACTTCAGGCCCAGACCTTTGCCAACGAGGTGGTCGCCCTGGGGGGCATCATCACCCATTCGGTGCTCTTTCCGGACAACGAGACCGATTTTTCCAATGCACTGAAGATGCTGGTCAGTCAGGAACCCGACGCGCTCAAGAGTCGTCTGGCCGCGGCCCGTTCCGCCATGTCGCTCGACCCTCTCGACCGTCCCCCGCCGCGCACCGAAAAGGAGCTGGAGCCGGTACGTGCCTTCGAAGCATTGTTCCTGCCCACCTCGGCCAGGCAGGCCCGGCTGATCGCGCCGCAGGCGGCGTTGTTCAACATTCGCGCGCCGGAGACCCTGTTTCTCGGCACCTCGCTCTGGAACCGTCCGGAGTTGTTGGAGGAGGCCGACTCCTTGAGTCGCGCGGTCTTTTGCGACATCGACATGGATGCCCGCGAGCAGTTCACCACCCTGCACAAAAAGCTTCTCGGCACGGCCCCGGTGCCGGCTCTTTCCATGCTCACATATGACGCGGTGGCCATTCTGGCGCAACTGGCGCGCGATCAGCGTCTCGGCGGTTTGGAGTGGCAGCAGGGTTTGACCCGCGAGAGCGGTTTTCACGGCAGTGCCGGCACGGTTCATTTCCATGCCGACGGTATAAGCGAGCGATATTATCACGTCTACCGCGTTGAAGAGAAGAAGATCGTCCCCCTTGCCACCCCTCCGCAGACCGGCGCGCCGGATCCGAACCGTTCCCCCCTGGCCCCGCGCGGCGAGTTTCTCCCTGCCGCCGAGGAGGTTGTCATTCGCGATCATGAGTCCGACTCCCCGGTTTCCGCTGGGGATTCCGTCAACGTTCCATTGCCTTCGACCAAGGAGTGACCGACATGTCCGCCATTCCCCCCGTCTCATCCGAGCACACCTGGTCCATGCGCAAGCCCTTGAGTTCGGTGTTGCATGGTCAGAAGCAGAAGGCCGATCCGCGTCATTCGGTATTGAACGAGGCCAAGCGTTCCGAGCAGGCGAGCCGTCTGGAGGAGAAGCATGCCCGGATACGCACGCCGCGCGAGTCTGCCAATGTGGCCAAGGCCGGACCGTTTGCCCAGGAGGTTTCGAGCAATCCGCGGGAGACGGCCAATGCGTTGCGGGTGTCGCCGGAGGCGATCAACGACCTGCGCGAGGTGAGGCGTGAGGCAGAGAGGCCCGCAGAGGAGCCGACCCCGGCGCGTGAGCGACGGGTGGATGTGTATGTCTGAGAAGGGATGAGGATAGATAAATCAGGTAAGGCAAGAGTCTTGTAACCGTTACGGGGGACGGGGGGCCGAAGGTCCCCGGCGGGGGCGGGGCAGCGCCCCGCGACTTTTCCTTTGACTCTTCATCTTTGATCCTTCGACTCTTCCTTTAATCCTTCGACTCTTCCTTTATTCTTTGATTTTAGCGCGCTCTACAAAAAAGCGTTTTTTCGCGTCTTTTGCGAAAAAAACGCTGCGCGCCGCCTTGGCTGCGGGAACGTTTCGCGCTTTTGGCGAAACGTTCCCGCGAACATGGCCATCAAACTGGCCGTCTCCGGCGGCTCGTATCCGACAGGGCGCCGGGCGACTCGTATCCGACACGATGCCAGCGGCTCGTATCCGACAGGGCGCCGGGCGACTCGTATCCGACACGATGCCAGCGGCTCGTATCCGACAGGAGGCCGGAGTTGGCCTTGGGTTCTGCCATGCAATTCGCCCCCTTCGTTGCCCGTCAGGGCAACGAAGGGGGGACGGCGCGCACTTGCACGATTTTTCGCAAAAGACGCGAAGAATCGCTTATCGTGAAAAGCGCACAAAAAGAATAAAGTCATAAAAATCCAACACAAAGTCGTTGGGCGATAATCGCCCCCGGTCCCCCGTGAACGTGTGCCATGAAATCAACCACCGCAACCATCCCCACCGCCGCCCCCCGATCCCTCGACCCCCTCGCCAACGCCACCCTCTGCACCCAGTGCGGCTACTGCCTGCCGGTCTGCCCGACCTATTGGAGCGACAACGACGAAACCGAATCCCCCCGAGGCCGGATTTCGCTGTTGCTGGCCCTGCGCGACGGCACCCTCGGCATGGACGAAGCCGCCGCTCCCCTCTCCCACTGCCTGCTCTGCCGCGCCTGCCAGACCGCCTGCCCGGCCAAGGTCAAACCCGCCAAACTGATCGGACACCTGCGCGCCAAACACCCGGTGCCAACCTCCCTCACGGGCCGCTGGTTCCACCGCATCACCGATCACCCGCGCCACACCCGCCTGCTGGCCAAACTGATCGGCTGGTACCAATCCTCGGGTCTGCAACGCCTGGTGCGCGCCTCGCGTCTGCTGCATGGGATCCCACCGTTGCGCCGACTGGAGAACCTGCTCCCCGAACCCACCCCCACCCCCCCACCCGCCTGGCCCCCCGCCGCGCCCGAAAAACCACGCGTGGCCCTGGTGCAAGGATGCATGAGCCGGCTGTTTTTTCCCAATGCCGGTCCAGCCACGGCCAATCTTCTCCACCTGGCCGACTGCAATGTGGTTCCCCTCGAGAATGTCGGCTGCTGCGGCGCGCCCCACCGGGAATCCGGGAACCGGCAAGCGTTCTTGCGCCAGGCCAGAGCCACCTTGAAGGCCCTGGCCACCCTCGAACCCCTCGAAGCGATCGTCAGCGACAGCGCCATCTGCCTGGTCACCCTCAAAGGCTATGCCCGCTCCCTGGGACACGATCCGGAACTCGGCGAAATCGCCAAACGGGTCGCGGAAAAAAGCATCGACCTGGCCAACTTTCTGGCCCCGCGCCTGAAAGCACGCGGGATTCTCTTCGATGCCGCGAAGACGCGGACATTCGCCTACCATGACCATTGCCAAAGTCGTCATGGCATGGGTATACTGACGCAACCCAGAGTATTGCTTGAAATGCTGCCCGGGACACGCCGCGAACTGACGCCGGAAGGCACCCCGGCACTCTGCTGCGGGGCCGGTGGCGAATACCTGTTGCGCGAGCCGGAACGGTCCGATCGGATCCGCGCCGCCAAACTCCAGGCCATCGCCAGCGTCGGGGTCGATGTGGTGGCGGCCAGCAATCCGGGCTGCATCCTGCACCTGGGGGCCGGCTTGCGGGAGATCGATGCCCCGGTCCAGGTTCGTCACCTGGCCGAGCTTCTCTGGGAAGCCCATCCAAAACCAACCGAGACCGAAAGAGAGAGACCATGAAAGACCGTCACCCCCTGATCTTGATCCTGCTCATGCTGATCGGACTGGCCGTGGCCATGCCTCCCATCGATGCCGAGGCCGCCCGTTTCGGCGGCGGCAGCTCCTCCGGGTCGCGCGGATCGAAAAGCTTCTCCACCCCGCGCGAGGCCACCACGCGTCCCGAATTCTCCCACACCACCCCCAGCCCGGCCATGGCCGCGCCCGCCTCGCGCCCCTCTGGATTCGGATCGGGCCTGATGGGCGGCATCGCCGGCTTCGCCCTCGGCGGCTTGATCGGCTCCATGCTTTTCGGCGGCGCGGGCGGCGGCATCGGTCTTCTGGAGATCCTCCTGATCGGCGGCATCATCTGGTTCGTGATGCGTCGCCTGGGCTCCGGCGGCGCGCCTCGCATGCCCCAACCGATGCCGATGCCGGTGCCCGATACCGTGCCGGCCCAAGGCCGTATTTCCCTGGAAAAACAGCCGCGTACCTCCCAGGAATTCCAGTTCCAAGGCAGCCAGCCCACCGGATCGTTCACCTTCGGTCAGCCCACCGACGAGGTGACCCAGGGGCTGACGCAGATCGCCAGCATGGATCCGAGCTTCAACGAGGCCCAGTTCCTGGGCGGTGCCAAAAGCGCCTTCCAAATGATTCAGGGTGCCTGGAGCGACTGGAGCGTTGACCGATTGCGTCCGCTGCTCACCGAGCGCATGTGGTCCCTGGTCGAACACCAGGCTCGCGACCGCCAGAACGCCGGACGCCGCGACATCATCGAAAAAATCCGCTTCCAGACCGCCGAAATCTCCGAGGCGTGGCAGGAGGCCGGCGAGGATTGGCTCACCGTCCACTTCGTGGTGGAGCTGGTGGAGTACGAAACCGATGTGGCGGGCAAGGTGCTCAACGGCGATCCCAACCGCCCGGTGCGGGTCGAAGAATACTGGACCTTCTGCCGCCCGGTGGGCAGCCGCAATCCCAACTGGTTCCTCTCCGCCATCCAACAACCCGGCGAAGTGGCCAGAAGCGTGCCGTGATCTGGCCTCGTGACATGTTCGGATCGTTGCGCATGGCACGGTACCTCCTGGCGATCCTTCTGGTCGGCTGGGTGGCCGCCTGTTCGGGGCCCGCACCGGAGAAGAAAATCACCGAGGAGAACAGCCTGACCCTGGTCCCCTGGAGTCAGATCGCCAAGACGATCCATCAGGACAGCGACCTGGCCTCGTGGGCCGACGCCCTCGAGGCCAGCGCCGGGTATTATGCCTCCATCCCCCCGGACACCATGGTCCGCTTCGGACCGCGCCAGTTCAGCGCCGAAACCATGGTCGAAGCGTGCAAGGATCTCGCCCGCTCGGCACGCTCCATGGAATCGACCGCCCTGTTGAAGCATCTCGAGACCAACTACCTGCTGCTGCGCTCCGTGGGCAGCGATCAGCAGGGCGACGTGCTGGTCACCGCCTACTTCGAACCGCTGCTGCGCGGCTCCCTCACCCAGACCAAAACATTCGCCCATCCGATCTACCGCCGCCCGCGCAACCTGGTCGAGGTGGATCTGTCCGAATGGTCGCCGGAGTTCAAGGACAAACGCATCATCGGACGCATCGACAAAGGACGCCTGCGCCCCTACTACGACCGGGCCCGCATCGATCAGGAGAAGGTGCTCAAGGGAGGCAATCTGGAGCTGGCCTGGGTGGACGACCCCATCGATCTGTTCTTTCTGCACATCCAGGGGTCGGGTCGCGTCCAACTCCCGGACGGCTCCACCTTGAGGGTCGGCTACGCCGCCACCAACGGCCAACCCTATCGCTCCATCGGCGCGCTGCTCATCGAGGAAAACCAGATCTCCAAGGAGAACATGAGCATGCCCGCCCTGCGCCAATGGTTGAAAGACAACCCCAAACAACGCGATCGGGTTCTGAACGCCAACCCATCCTATGTCTTCTTCCGCAAACTCGAAGGCGGCCCGTTCGGCAACATCGGCGTGCCGTTGACCGGCGAACGCTCCATGGCCACCGATGCCACCCTCTTTCCCAAGGGCGCGCCCGGCCTGCTCCACGTCACCCTGCCGGAAATCAACACCGATGGCTCGGTCTCCACCTGGCAACCCACCCTGCGCTTCACGGTCAACCAGGATACCGGTGGCGCCATCCGTGGCCCAGGCCGGGTCGATTACTTCATGGGCTTCGGCGAACGTGCGATGCAAATCGCCGGCATCATGAAACAACGCGCCTCCTCGCTCTATTTCATCGCCCCGCGTCCTCCAGACGAACCGCGTCCCGGTTTCTTCACCCGCATCCGCGAATTTTTCTCGTTTGGTCAACCATGAAGCACGCCGAATCCCATCGGCTCACCCGCCAGATAGTGTGGCTGCTCATCCTGCTGTTCGCGCCGCTCCCCGCCCTCGCCGAGAGCTACTACCAACCCTATCTGGGCATCAGCTCCGGCTTCGGGCGCTGGAACACCACCATCAACTGGGTCTACAACCCCACCAACGCGCCAACCCTCTTCCAGGACAGCGCCAAGGTGGTCGCCATGCTCCAGGAGACGATGGCCGAATGGGAAGGGGCGTGCGGGGTCAAATTCAACTACGCCGGCACCGATGCCACCATCCAGGATATCAGCACCGATCAGAAGGTGTCGGTCATCTGGGGCAACGCCAACGGCGCCGCCGCCTACGCCGGCCCCTCACGCAACAGCTGGACCTCCTCCAACGACAGCTCGGACCGGGCCCTGGGATATGATCCCTATACGGACGGCAGCGTGGTGATCTCCAACACCCTCGACTGGAGCCAGGATGGCAATCTCTCCACCGCCCAGGCGGAACGAAGCTTCAAACGGGTCATCCTGCACGAAATCGGCCATCTGATCGGCCTCGGCCACTCGGACAACCCGGTGTCGCTGATGTACGCCAACCCCTACAACGAAATCTCGCACCTGATGGCGGACGACAAGGCGGCAGCCCTGGCCCTGTACGGCCCGTCCGCGAACCCGACCACCGCGACGACCTATTCGCCACCCACGGCGACGGTCAACCTGTTCACGGGAAGCAAGCTGATCAAAAGCGCGGCATCCGGTGCGCAAAGCGACCTGACAACCGCCATCACCAACGCGACCGCAGACACGGATTATTTGTGGTTATATATTGATTATCAATGGTATACGGCCAAAACAGTCGAGATCATCGTGGTCGATCCCTACGGCTACACCATTCAGGAGAAAACCGGCAACCTCAAGTGCACCAACACGGGAGGGAGCGGGTACTCGTGTTCGGGCGCCTACCAGGGTATCGGCTATGCGGGCGCCCTCAAGAAGGTTCCGGGCACCTACAAGGTGTATGTGCTCGACAACAACCAGATGGCCGCCAGCCACACCTTCACGGTCTCTTCCGACCCTGCCTGGAACAAACCACCCAGCGCCACCCTCTCCTTCGACCAGACCTCCGGCCTCGCCCCCCTCACGGTCTCCGGCACGGTGCAGGCCACGGACCCGGAGAACAACGTCATCGCCGTCACCTGGCACATCCCCGGCGTGGGCGCCCGAACGGTCTCCAATTTTACCGGATCGGCCAGCCAGTCGATGACTTTCACCACGCCGGGACAGTACGTGATCCATGTGGCGCTCAACGACAACAGCTCGCGCTACACCGGCGTTTCTCTCGACTACGGTTCCACCAGCGACGCCGGCGAGGGTCCGCGTCTGGTGCTGCGTCAGGTGATCACCGTCACCGATCCGACCGTCACCACCTCGAAGCTGGATGTGGACCAGGATGGTAGCGTCTCCTCGTCGGATGGTCTGATGATCTTAAGGCGTCTCACCGGTGCCGACGTCATCGTCAACGATCTGGGCATCGCCGAGTCGCGCAACGACACCATCCGCGCCATCATCGACGCCCTGACCGCCGACAAAACCCTCGACGTGGATCAGAGCGGCACGGTCACCTCCTCGGATGGTCTGCTGATCCTGCGGCGCCTCACCGGTGGAGATGTCCTGATCAACGATCTGGGCATCGCCGAAGCGGGCAACGGCACCATCCGTGGCATCATCGATCAGTTGTCGGGAAAATAAGCAAACCGCAACAACGATCCAGAACCCCCCAAGTTGGCGGGCTCCAGGGGCCAATGGCCCCTGGAGCCTTGATCATGGAACCACGCATCCCGTGATGGGTGCAGTTTAAGATAAGAAATTTTTACGCCATGACCCTGGAACTCCCGAAGGGAGGTCCAGGGTAAAGGGAGGGGGATGAGGGGGGCTCCCCCCATCCGCTTCAGGCCAGCTTATCCTTCAACAACCCGTTCACCACCCCCGGATTGGCCTTGCCACGGGTCGCCTTCATCACCTCACCCACAAAAAATCCCAGCAACTGCGTCTTGCCCGCCCGATACTGCGCGATCTTCTCGCCGTGGGCCGCCAACACGCGATCCACCTCGGCCTCGATGGCCCCCTGATCCGACACCTGGACCAGACCACGCTCCTCGACGATCTTCTGGGGATCGCCCCCCTGCTCCCACAAATGGGCAAAAACGGTCTTGGCGATCTTGCCGTGGATCACCCCGGCGTGGATCATGTGAACCAACTTGCCAAGCGCCTCGGCCAACACCGGCGACTGACCGATCTCCATTCCCTCGCGATTGAGCCGACCCAGCAGCTCCACGGTCACCCAGTTGGCCACCGTCTTGGGATCCGCCGGACGGGCCACGGCCAACGCGGCCTCGAAGTAATCGGCCATCTCCCGGTCGGCGGTCAGCACCCCGGCATCGTAATCGTTCAAGCCGAACTCGGCCTGAAACCGGGCAAATTTTTCGTCCGGCAGCTCGGGCATGGTGGCGCGCACCGCCGCGATCCGCTCCGGGGTGATCACCACCACCGGCAGATCCGGCTCCGGGAAATAGCGGTAATCGTGGGCCTCCTCCTTGCCGCGCATGGTGCGGGTGTGGTTCTGATTGGCATCCCACAGGCGAGTCTCCTGCACCACCTTCTCGCCGGCCTCGATCAGGTCGATCTGTCGCTCGACCTCGTAATCGATGGCACGCATGACGTTGCGAATCGAATTGAGGTTCTTGATCTCCGCGCGCGTGCCGAGTTTGGGATCGCCGAAGCGACGCACCGACACATTGGCGTCGCAGCGAAACGATCCCTCCTCCATGTTGCCGTCGCACACTCCGAGATGACGCACCAAGGCGCGGAGTTTTTTCAGGAACACCCCGGTCTCGGCGGCGGAACGGAGATCCGGTTCGGTGACGATCTCCAGAAGCGGGGTGCCGGTGCGGTTGAGATCGACCCACGAGGCCCCCACGATCCCCTCGTGCAGGCTCTTGCCGGCATCGACCTCCATGTGGGCGCGGGTGATGCCGATGCGCTTGCGCGGGGCATCCTCAAGTTCGATCATCAGCGCGCCGTGTTCGACGATGGGCTGTTCGAACTGGGAGATCTGATAGCCCGCAGGCAGATCCGGATAGAAGTAGTTCTTGCGGGCGAACTCGTTTCGGGTGCGAATCGTGCCGTTGAGGGCCAGGCCGGTCATGATGGCCAGATCGAGCACGGCGGTGTTGAGTACCGGAAGCACACCCGGAAAGGCGGCGCAGACCGGGCAGATCTGGGTGTTCGGCGGCGCGCCGAAGCGGTTCGGACAGCCGCAGAAGATCTTGGAACGGGTGGCGAGCTGGGTGTGGATCTCCAGCCCGATCACGGTTTCATAGCGGTCCTGGATGGTCATGGCGTGTTTCCGGGGCGGGCGGCATGCCACTGAGTGGCCTGTTGATAGGCGTGTCCGGCGGTGAGGATGGCGGACTCATCCAGGGGTCGGGCAATGAGCTGGAAGCCGATCGGCAACCCCCTGGCATCGAAGCCGCACGGCAGGGAGGCACCCGGCAACCCGGCCAGATTGACGTTGATGGTAAAGATATCCGACAGATACATGCTGACCGGATCCTGATTCCTGGCGCCGAGTTCAAAAGCGGTCTCCGGTGCGGTCGGGGTGAGGATCACCGAGAGATCATGGTCGCGGAAGGCACGGGCGAAATCCTCGGCGATGAGGCGCCGCACCTGCTGGGCCTTGCGATAATAGGCGTCGTAGTAGCCCGAGGAGAGGACATAGGTGCCGAGCATGATGCGTCGCTTGACCTCGGCGCCGAACCCCTCGGCACGGGTGCGGGCGTAGAGATCCTTGAGATCCCTGGGCTGGTCGCAACGGTGACCGAAGCGGATACCGTCGTAGCGGGCCAGATTCGAGGAGGCCTCGGCAGGAGCGATGATGTAGTAGGTGGGGATGGCGTGGCTGGTATACGCCAGCGAGACCGGCACGATCTCCGCGCCCAGCCCGCGATAGACCTCGATGGCCGCCTCGATGGCGGCACGGGATTCGGGATGGAGTCCCTCGGCGAAGTACTCGCGCGGCAGACCGATGCGCAGGCCCCGGACCGGTTGATCGAGCGCGGCGCCATAATCGGGCACCGGAGCGTCGATGGAGGTGGAGTCCTTGGGATCGTGTCCGGCCATCTGTTGGAGCAGCAGGGCGGCATCGGCAATGTCGCGGGTCATGGGGCCGGCCTGATCGAGAGAGGAGGCGAAGGCGATCATGCCGAAACGCGACACCCGGCCATAGGTGGGTTTGAGGCCGGTGATGCCGGTCATGGCGGCGGGCTGTCGGATCGAACCGCCGGTATCGGTGCCCAGCGCGGCCACGCACAACCCTGCCGCCACGGCGGCGGCGGAGCCGCCCGAGGAGCCGCCGGGGGTGCGTTTGAGATCCCAGGGGTTGGCCACCGGACCGAAAAAGGAGGTTTCGTTGGAGGAGCCCATGGCGAACTCGTCCATGTTGGTCTTGCCGAGCACCACCGCCCCGGCGGCGCGCAGGCGCGTGGTGACGGTCGATTCGTAGGGGGGCAGGAAATTTTCGAGCATCCGCGAAGCGCAGGTGGTGCGCAACCCCTCGGTGCAGAAGATATCCTTGATGGCCAGCGGAATGCCGGT
This sequence comes from Candidatus Magnetaquiglobus sp., assembly GCF_058402785.1. Taxonomy (NCBI): domain Bacteria; kingdom Pseudomonadati; phylum Pseudomonadota; class Magnetococcia; order Magnetococcales; family Candidatus Magnetaquicoccaceae; genus Candidatus Magnetaquiglobus; species Candidatus Magnetaquiglobus sp. Next base: position 31,387 of record NZ_JBZVFG010000007.1, on the reverse strand, counting down.
CAAGGGGGTAACCGGCTCGTGGCGCGCCCGTTTGGCATCGGCCTCCCCGGCGGCGGCCAGGGCCCCCTGGGCGTCCACGGTGACAAAGGCGTTCAAGGCCGGTTGATACCGCTCGATGCGCGCCAAGCAGGCGCGGGTCAGTTCCACGCTGGAGATCTCGCGCGCGGCCAGGGCTCGGGCCGCTTGCGCCAAGGTCGGGATGGTTGGTTCCACGTTCCGGGGTATCCTTGCTGGATGGTACGTACGGCCTTGAAACTCCCGAGCTTCCAGAACACCCCCAGGGGTTCGCGGGCTCGGGAGGCGCGCGGGACGCTCCCCACGCGGATTCCAGTTCAACGACGGGTCATCACTCGATGATCTTCGGGACTCGAAAGCACCCCTCCTCGGCATCCGGGGCATTGGTGAGCATGGCATCGCGACGATTCTCGTTGACGACCCGATCCTCCCGTTCCGGAGTGGTCATCGCCACGGCATGGGACATCGATGCCACCCCGTCGGTGGGAATCGCGCGCAGCTGTTCCATCAGACCGAGGATGCGCGCAAGCTGGTCGGTGTAGGTATGGATCTCCGCGTCGGAGATCTCCAGACGGGCCAGCGTGGCCACATGGCGGATCGTCTCTTCGGTGATGGACATGCGTTCCTGACCCCATTCGGACGGCACCGGGAAGATAATTAAAATTTTATCGATTAATCAACATAATCGTATTGTAACACATCCCGGGATCCGTGGCAATGGCGGGTGGGCACGACAGGATCCTGGCAGAATGACGAAAAAATAAATACGTCCCTATCAACAAATTGGATGTCATCAGCGTCAATGCATGATAAAGTGCGATCTGATAAGTTCCAGATGGTAGCCGGCAAGAACCATGCGGACCCGCATGCTTGACAAGCCGGGCACGGCCCTCCTCAACCAGGAGAATCCGCGCGGTTATTTTTGATGCAAGGGGCAAACCGCATTGCCCCGGAGACAAGCATTGGACATCCTCTTCATCGCATTCCTGGCCACATGGTTGATCTCCACGACCCTGATCCGCTTTGCGCGTCTGCATGTGCATCTCTCCTCGGACCACGTGGATGGCGGACCGCAGAAGTTCCATGCGAACTCCGAAACCCCCCGCATCGGCGGCATCCCCCTGCTGGCGGGCATGCTCGCCGGCGTGGCCCTCATCAACTTCCATGGCCACGTCATCCACCCCTGGCTGCTGATTCTGGTCGCCGTGCCGGTCTGGGGACTCGGGATCGCCGAAGATCTGTTGAAACGAATCGGACCCCTGCCCCGCCTGATCGGCAGCTTCGTATCCGCCGGACTGGGCATCTGGCTGCTCAACGCCCGCATCATCCACCTGGGCATTCCGCTCATCGATGACTGGCTGGCCGAATCGTTCCTCATCAGCACCCTCTTCACCCTGTTGGCCGTGGGCGGTCTCACCCACTCGATCAACATCATCGACGGCTTCAACGGCTTGGCCGGCATGGTGGTCATCATGATTCTGAGCGCCCTGGCCTATGTCTGCAACGAGGTCGGCGATCGCTATCTGATGCTCTACTGCCTGGCCCTGATCGGTGCCACCCTGGGCTTTCTGACCTGGAACTATCCGCTGGGACTGATCTTCGCCGGAGATGGCGGGGCCTATCTGTGGGGATTCATGATCGCGGAAATCTCGGTGCTGCTGGTATCCCGCAATCCGCAGGTTTCACCCTGGTTCCCGCTTCTGGTGGTGATTTATCCAGTCTGGGAGACCATTTTCACCATCTACCGACGCAAATTCCTGCGCGGTACCGGCACCGGCATCGCCGATGCCATCCATCTCCACTCCCTGGTCTATCGACGCCTGGTCCGCTGGATGGTCGGCTCCCGGGAGGCGGCGGACATCACCTATCGCAACTCCCTGACCTCCCCCTACCTCTGGGTTCTGGCCTCCTTCTCCATCGCGCCCTCGATCCTCTTCTGGAACAACACCCTGATGCTGGTGATCTTCGTGGGGATCTTCATCTCCTGTTACATCGCACTCTACGCGATGATCGTCCGTTTCCGCTCCCCTTCCTGGATGGTCATCCGCCGCCCCAGGAACGATCCAACCGATTGACGCACGAGGAGGCGGATCCCTTTCCACCTCCCACCCCCCCAAAAACACCCCGCACGCTCCCGGAACCGGGGCAGACTGGCCAGATGCGTGCCAAGACGCAGAAACACGCCGCACGCTCCCGGAACCGGAGCCTAAACCGCACCCATTTTGGGATGCGTCGTTTCTCGCAAGGCTGCGCGCGACGCATTTTTCGCAAAAATCGTGAAAAATGCTTCTTTTGAGCGCGCCAAAGTCAAAGACAAAATCAAAACCCTGGAATAGGAATCTCCCAGATCCTCTCTTTGTTTTTCACCAATAAAAACTACACATCCCAAGCCGGGTGCGGTTCAACGCCCCACGCGTGTAACGTCCGCGAGGCTGGACGGAGATGGTGCGGGATGAGATCGATTCCTACTCCCCGCGCGTGTAACGGCCGACCAGGGGATTCTCCACCCCAGCGCCGACCCGGATCTTCTCCGCCGCCACCTCGGCCTCCGAACGACTGGGAAACGGCCCGGCGAAAACACATTCGAAACTGGTCTCCCCGTTCTTGATCAATTTGCGATAAACCGGATAGGACATGGCGCGGATCTTTGCGCCCAACTGTTCGGCATGCGGACTGGCCATGGCGAAACAGGAGAGATGCACCACCGCCCCCTGCTTCACCTCCCTGGCCGGTCCATCCTTGAGAGACGATCCCTTGATCGGGTGGGCCGACTTCCCGGATACGACGGTGGATGGCACCGTTTCCGCCGCGGGCCGCGCCCGCTCGGGGGCCATCGCCACCGGTGGAACGGTCGCGGTGCTGGTGGTCGATGGGGCGGGCAAAGGCTCCAGGGGCACGATGGTGGCCGGGGTGATCGTGTAGCCCTGCCGAACCGCCGGCAAGACCGGCTCCCCGGCGGACACGGCAGGCGCGGCGGGCGCCGGCACGGCGGACGAGGAAGCGGTTGCCTGCCTGGCCGGGACGGAAGCGACGCCGGTGGCGGCGGGTGCCTCTGAAACAGCTGGGGGCTCCGGAATGACGCCCCCCCTGGAAGCGGCGGGCGGAATCTTCGCCAGGGTCTGGATCGCCTGGGTCACCCGCGTCACCTGGGGATGATCCCGGCCCAGTTTCTTGACCAGAATCTCCTCGGCGCGCCGCAAGAGACGCTCGGCCCGCTCCCGCGACCCCTCCTTGTGCAGAATCACGCCGAGGTTGGCCAGCCAGTCGGAGAGACCGAGGGGATTATCCTTGAAAAACCGTTCCGCCGTGGCCACCGACTGATCCAACAGACGTTCGGCCTCCACCTTGTGGCCGCGCCGCGTTTCGATCTGGGCCAGATTGCTCAGGATGAACGCCACCTGAAGATGGTCGTTGCCCATCCGTTGGCGCGCGATCGTCAGGGCGTGTTTGAACAGCGTCTCGGCGCCGGCCACATCTCCGACCGCCAGACGCAACAGCGCCAGATCGTTCAACACCTTCACCAACGCCGGATGCTCCTTGCCCAGACTCTTTTCCCGCGCCGCCAGTACCCGTTTCAAGAGCGCCTCGGCCTCCTGCCGCCGGTCCAGGGCGATCAGCACCTCGGCCAACCGCTCCTGACTCTCCGCCAACTCCGGCAAAGCCCCCTCGCCTCCCTTCTCCAGGATCGCCACCGATCGGCGCAAAAACGGTTCCGCGCTCCTGGCTTCGCCGCGCACGATCAATTGATGACCCCGTTCGCGCAACGTTTCGGCCACCAGCGGATGATCGCCCCCCAGGCTCTTCTCGCGCAGGGTGAGTGCCGTGGTCAACCCCTCCAGGGCCTCGTCATGCCGCCCGAGGGCGAAACGAATGCGCGACAACACCATCCACGCCTCGGCCACGCGCGGATGATCGGCCCAGAGGCCACGGGTCAGGCGTGGCAAAGCCTCCTCCACCAGCCTGGCCGCCCGTTCGCGATGCTCCGGATCGGCCATGAGCAGACGGGCCAGATTGATCCGCGCGCTGGCGGTGTTGAGATGCTCGGCGCCCAGGGAGCGCTCCAGCCCCTGCAAGGCCGCCTCGAGCAGGGCACGGGCGGCGGTGAAGTTTCCGAGTCGGCTTTTGGCGCGCGCCAGACGGGTACGCGCCTCGGCCACCTCGGGGTGGTCCGCCCCCAGGCGCTTCTCTAGGATCGCCAGGGCCCGTGTCAGGGTCGCCTCGGCCTCCCGATCCCGTCCCGCGGCCAAATCGATCTCGCCGAACTGGGTCAGGGCAGTGGCGGTGACGCTGCTTTCCGGACCAAACTGCCGCTCCGAATCCGCCAGCATCCGTTTGAGCCGTTCCGGATCCAGCGGGCGTTCCTCGGCCCGAACCGGCGCGACCATCTCCACCCCCAGGGCCATCATGACCAGGCCCGCCACTCCCGCGACGCGGGCACGCCTCCCCACAATACGATGCCAGACCAAGATTGAACGCTCCGCTTCCGATCGGATGTTGTCGAACGGACCCCCGCTTCGGGTTGCCCGGACCAGGGGATCACCAGGCCCCCATCCGGTCAACAGGGGGGCGAAGTTCGAATTATCGACAAATCCGGACCCGCGCGCAACGCATCCGCCTCACCCGGTCTCAGAAGCCGTGCCAACCCACCCCTCCCGGCAGGCTTCCGAACCCCTCCGCGCCCAACCCCGCATCCAACCGTTCGAGACTCTCCCACCCGACCCGTGGTACGCCCAGGGCATGGAACTCGCCCACCATGCCGGCCCCATCCCGGGCGGCACGCCACAGCATCTCCAGGGCATCCGGACCATCGTCGTGGGCATCCGGTTCGCCCCAGTGACGCAGTTGATCCAGCAGCACCGTCTGTTCGCGCCGGAAGCGGATCAGGCCATTGGCCACATGGGGTTGCAGCGCGCCGATGCGCAACCCCTTGTCACGGGTCGGTTTGACCCCACGCGCCGGAACCGGCACCCCGGCCTGCGCGGAGCGTTTGACCAGCTCGTCCTTGAAAAACTCCTGGAACTGCACCGTCTCCACCACCCATGCCCGACACCCATGGCGTGCCTGGAGGGCGATCACATCCGCGATGATCCGATCCGGCGAACGACGCCGGATGTCGGCTTCCAGCAGATGCAACACGCCGCTGGCCGGATCGTATCCGCCGACCAGAATCGCCGAAGGATCCCCCCGTCCACCCGATTTCCCCAGGGAGGGATCGACCGCGCCGAAACAGAGCCATTCGCCAGGCTCGCCGTTCCAAAAATGGAGCGCCGCGAACGGGGCGTTTTCCTGCATGGGTTGATTCTGCAACTCGGCGTCAAAGGCATCCGCGCCATCCCGGACGCGAATCTTCATCAGGCTCTCCAGACTCCGCATCCCCGGCCAGGAGACGATGGCCCCGGCCTCCATGGACGCGCGTCGTTCCCGATAAAAGGCGTCCGCCGCGGTCTCACCCTCGACCAGGAGCATCTCCCGCCAGCGCTCCCAGGCGGTCATGTCGTCCGGCCAGCGCACGATGGCCTGGAAGCGGCGCGACTCCCAGGCGCCATCGGCCAAAAGACGCGCCAGCACCGAATCGTGATGCAGCACCGTGCCCACCAGGATCAGATCCATGGAACCATCCGGCGGACCCAGACGCAGCACGGTTTTTTTCAGCCAGTTTTCCAGTTTGTCGCGCTGGGTGCGCATGCGCACCCGTTCATCGTTCTCCAGATCGTCGCAGATCACCAGATCGGGTCGCGCCGCCCCATGCCGCAAACCGCGCAGCCGCGCCCCGGAGCCGGCGGCCTGGATCTTCACCCCGCCCCGACTCACCAGCACGTTGGCCCGCCAGACATTCCCGGCACCGCAGCGATCCGGAAAATCCCGTTTGAGACGGGGGTTGACCTCCAGCTCGGCCTTGATCGCCTCGAGCATGGTCGCGGCCTGGTGCTGGGCGTCCATCACGATCAGGATGAAACGGCTGCGTCCGGTGAGCAGACGCCAGAGGGCGAAGATCTGGGTGATCAGGGTGGATTTCGCCTCGCCGCGCGGCGCGGCCACCGCCAACCGACACCCTCGACCCGCGCCGGCGCCCAGAAGCGGCAGACGTTCGAAAAGCCAGGTGTGCAACAGACTTTCGGAGTCGGAGACATAATGGGGAAAATAGACCCGCGCGAAATGGCGCAACGAGCGGATCGCCTCCAGCCGTCGCACGTCCGCCTCCAGCCGGTCCGCGTCGAACCCGTCCACCCGATGCCCGATGATCGCGCGCAACTGTCGTCCCAGCTCGGCCAGATCGCGTCGGAAGCGACTGGATGTGGTGGGCTGGGCGTTCACCGCGGGGGGCGGGAGCCCGCGCCGACTGTCCTGTCTGTCCGTCATGGAAGTGATCCCTCCGTGTTCAAAGGCGCCATGCATGCGTGACGCACGCGGCCTGACAATCGTTACTGTAAGCTTGATCACCCCCGCCTCCCAGATGAACCCTTGCAGCCAAGATCGAATTTCCAGGTGTCGCGCCCCATCTTTTTGCGCTATTCTGTCGATCAGAATCCCCAACCGGTCGCACCGACAGGCACGACCCATACCCCTTACGTTTCGCGAGGATGCCCGCGCGCTCCCCATGGCAGACCGTCTCCGCTCCGGTTCCCATCCGCGCCTGATCCCCTGGCTGTTGCTGGCCTTGGGGTTTGCCTGCACCTTGTGGTTCTGGCAACACGAGACCACCCGCGACGCGGAGGCCCGTCGCGACCGCTTCTTGAAACTCTCCGAAGCGCTGCGGGAGAACGCGCGCCATCGCCTGGAGGCCCGCTCCGACATCGCCCGTGTCATGGCCACCTGGTTCTCCTCGGAAGGGGGGATCACCGCCCGACAGTGGCAAACCTTCGCAGCCGCCCTCGCCCCGCGGGGACGCCATCCGGGGGTGCTCCAGATCGGCTTCGTGGAACCGGTGGCGGCCACGGATCGGGAGCGGTTCGAACGGGAGGCCCGACGACGCCTGAACGATCCCAACTTTCGCCTCCGCAGCGATGAACCACGGGAAGATCTCCTGATCCTCACCCACGATTTCACCCTGGAGGAGGGGCGGCATCCCTTTGTGCCCGGTCAGGAGATCGGCACCGAAAAGCGACGCCGCCAAACCTTGCGTCAGGCCGCGGATTCCGGCATCTCCCACTTCACCCCGCCCGTCCCCCGCCCCGGACCGGACCGCCAGACCCAATACGAACTGATGCGCGTCACCCCGGTCTATCGGGCCGGCATGGTCCTCTCCAGCCCCGAGGAGCGACGTCAGGCCCTGCTCGGCTGGGTGGTGATCGTCCACGATGCCAAAACCCTCTTCGAACAGATGTTTCGCGACGAGTCCGGCCAGATCCGGGTGGAACTCTTCGATGGCCCGGTGTTGCGCCCCACCGCCCTGATCCACGACTCCCACCCGGATCTGGCCGGCACCCCGGACCCCTCCGACTGGAGCCAGATCATCCGGGGGGGCGAGGAGGGGGGCGGCTGGCTGCACCGTTTCAGCGCCACCCCGGCGTTCTTTCAGCTCCATCCGGAGTTGGGCGCCAACCTGGTGTTGATCGCGGGGCTGGCGATCAGTCTGGCCCTGGGGCTGGTGGGATGGTCGCTGACCTCGAGTCGCGAACGGGCGCTGGCCCAGGCCGTGACCATGACCCGCGCCCACCGGATGAGCGAGGAGCGTCTGCGCCGCACGGTGCTGCACGCGCCGATTCCGATCATGATCCATGCCGCCGATGGCGCGGTGATCCTGGTGAACCGACGCTGGAGCGACCTTTCCGGTCAACTTTCCAGCGAGATCGGCACCCTGTCCGCCTGGGTGGAACGGGTGTTTCCGCCCGAAGAGCGTGAAGCGGCGTTGCGACTGCTCGATGCCACGTTTCCGCCGGATGCGCCGTTCAAGGAGGCCGAATGGCGCATCGAGCCGTCACCGGGCGAACAGCGTTTCTGGATCGTGCGCTCCCGCCCCATGGGGGCGACCGGAGATCCGGACGGGTTGATCATCACCATGGCCATGGACATCACCGAACGCAAGAAAGCCGAGTCCACCCTCCTCGAAGCCAAGCTGGAGGCCGAGGAGGCCAATCGCGCCAAAAGCGAATTCCTGGCCACCATGAGCCACGAAATCCGCACGCCGATGAATGTGATCGTGGGCATGGCCGAGGTGCTGGCCGAGTCGGAATTGACCGAGGAGCAGATGCGTTACGTGCGCATCTTCCGCAAGGCGGGGGACAGTCTGCTGGAACTGATCAACGACATCCTGGATCTCTCCAAGGTCGAGGCCGGACGCATGGAACTGGAGTGCGCGCCGTTTCCGCTACGCGAGTCGCTGCATCGGATCGTCGAGATCATGGGCATGCGCGCGCGGGAGAAAGGGTTGGAGTTGATCCTGGAGATCGACGCGACCATTCCGGACGGCCTGAAGGGGGATGCCAAGCGGTTGCGGCAGATCCTGATCAATCTGATCGGCAACGCCATCAAGTTCACCCACGTCGGCCGGATCACCCTGCGGGTGGTGCCGCGTCCGGATCTGGGAGAGGCGGGCATGCTGTTCGAAGTGGCGGACACCGGCATCGGCATTCCGAAGGAAAAGCAGGCCCAGGTGTTCGAGGCCTTCACCCAGGCGGACGCCTCGACGACCCGTCAATACGGCGGAACCGGGCTGGGACTGGCCATTTCGCGGCGGCTGGTGGATCTGATGGGCGGGGAGATGACTCTGGAGAGCGAACCGGGTCAGGGGAGCGTGTTTCGTTTCACCGCCCGTTTCCGGGTGAGCGACACCCCGGTCGAACCCCTCACCCTGGCCCCGGAGGATCCGACCCGAAGCGGATCGCGCCTGGCGAAGGGGTCCGGCGTCGCATCGGAGGCGACGGGGAGCACCCCATCCGAGGCGGGACTGGATATTTTGATCGTCGATGACTCCGAGGACAACATCCTGTTGGTGAAGACCTTCCTGAAGCGCGCCCCGCACCGTCTCGACGTGGCCCAGAACGGTCGGGAGGCGGTGTCGCGGGTCACCTCCGGGCACCATTATGATCTGATTCTGATGGATGTGCAGATGCCGGTGATGGACGGCTACGCGGCGACGCGGGCGATCCGCGCCTGGGAGCGAACACACCGCTTCGATCCGGTGCCGGTGATCGCCTTGACCGCCCACGCCTTCGCGGAGAACGAACGCCAGACCCTGGAGGCCGGCTGCACCGAACATCTGACCAAGCCGATCACCAAGCCGCGCCTGATCGAGGCCCTCGGTCGCTATTCCCGACGGTTGCCCTGGCCCGCGGCCTGAGCCCGGCGCCCGCTCGCATCACCCGGTCCGGTCCGCCCGCGCGGACCCGGATCACCCCTCGAAGCGGATCTCTCCGGCATCCAGGGAGAGCACCTCCATGCCATACAGCGTGGTCAACGTTTCGCCCGGATCGGCCCCGTAGTATTGATGCAGCTCCCAACGCAGCGCCTTGGCGGTCTCGTCAGGCAGATGAACGCCCATGGCCTGTTTGCCATCCGCCTCGTAGGCCAGTTTCCTGGCCAGGATATCCTTGATGTGATCCATGTTCCCCTTCACGATCCCCACGATCCGGCTGCTCCGCACTCGCCACGGAGGAGCGGTTGTTTTCGACGCTATAACCTAGTGAAATTATCAACTATTAAGACCCACCCTGTCAAGAGCCGACAACGACCGTGCACCCCATCACCCCCTCGGGCGACACCGGTTCCGCGCCCGTGCCGGTGGGATGGCCGGGCGCGGGTGGGCGGGAACCGTGGAACAATCATTCGTACAGTTTGGCGTTGGGCAGGAAATCGATCGGGTTGACCTGCCACCTGGTGGCATCCTCGTGTCCCTTGATGTAATACCCCGAGGCGGGATCGCTCTTGTAGGCCATGAGGTTGACCTCCTTGGGCACGAGCTTCTGACCGGTCTTGCCGTTGATGATCACCATCACCACCGGATGAAGCAGACTCTCGTGATTGGGACGGCTCACCACTCCCAGCAGTCCGTTCTCCAGGCGCACCAGGGTACCCATGGGATAGATGCCCACGCACTGCACGAATTTCTGATACAGCTCGATGCTGAAGTGGTGGCGACTCCACTCGAGCATCCGTTTCAAGGCCAGATGGGGTGGGTTGCCCTTGTGATAGCAACGGTCGGAGGTGATGGCGTCGTAGACATCCACGATCGCCGCCATCTGCCCGAAGGTGTTGATCTGATCCCCCTTGAGCCCCTGGGGATAGCCGGAACCGTCGTAACGTTCGTGATGCTGGGCCGCCACATGCATGCTGACCTCGGCGATGCCGGGGGTCTCGGAGAGGATCTTGCGACTGAAGGTGACATGCTTTTTCATGATGAGGAACTCCTCATCGGTGAGCTTGCCGGCCTTGTTGAGGATCCCCTCGGGGGTGCGCATCTTGCCGATGTCGTGGAGCATCCCGCCCACACCCACGTTGATGATCTCCTCCTCGTCCATGCCCATCATCCGGCAGAAGGACATCAACATCACCCCCACATTCACGGAGTGCATGAAGGTGTACTCGTCCTTCTGCTTGATGAGACTCAACGACAGGATGGCATCCGGATTGCGAAACATGGAGTCGGCCATGTTGCGCACCGCGTCCTTGACCGGCGACAGGGTGACCTGCTTGCCCAGGCGGGCATCCTCCAGGATCGAGCCCACCAGGCTACGGGCCTGGGCCTTGACCTTGGCGGCCTGATGGATCTCGCGCTCCATCGGCACCTCGCGATCCATCTCGTCCGGATCGTCGTCGGCCAGATCGCGCAGCTGCGCCTCGAGCATGCGCTGCACCTCCGCCGCCGAGGGGGCCTCCTCCACATCGACACCGCGCGCGGTGTCGATGTACAACTCGGCGATCCCATGCGCGATCACCGCCTCCACCTCCTCGTCGGTGCGCACCATCTTCGGGCCACGAAAGGCGTTCGGATCCCGATCCTGACAACAGGGATCCTTCCAGTCGTGATTGAAATCGTGCACCCACATCCCCGCACGCAACTGCCGAACCGGAATCCTCTTGATCATCGTCTCCTCCACACCGCGCAACCCCTCGACAGCCATCCAGACACCCGGCCCAACCAGGTTTCAGCTCGACATCCTGGCGATCACGGTTCATCCGGGGAGTCGCGCAGGGCCTCGCGCACCATCCGTTCCGCGCCGGCCTCGTCCCCGTTCAAGAACCGCTCCGCCAGTCCCGCGTCCAGCAACCGCTTCCAGAAGGCACCGCGCGCCGCCAATCCACCCGGCACCGCGCGCCGCCACTCGGCCAACCGCTCGGCCAATGGCCCCAACCGCTCCGGCAGAACCGCCGCGATGCGCCGCCGGATGTAGCCCGCCAGGGCCGGCGCCCGTCCCCCGGTGGTAATCGCCACGGTCACCGGAGTCCGTTCCACCACCGCCGGCCAGATCACCGTGCAAAAACGGGGTTGATCGACCACGTTGAGCCAGATCCCGCGCTCCAGGGTGGCGGCATGCAGGCGCGCGTTCAACGATTGGTCCGGGGAGTCGCTCACCACCAGCCACACCCCGGCCAGCATGCGCTCATCGAAGGGCCCGCGCAACCACTCGGCCCGCCCATCCCGCACCGCGCCATCCAGGGAGGCATCCAGGGTTTGGGCCAGGATGCGCAGGCGCGCTCCGGCGGCCAGCAACGCCTCGCCCTTGCGGGTTGCCTCCGCCCCACCGGCGACCAGCAGACACGGACGCCCGCTCAAACGCAGAAACAGGGGAAAAAGAGTCTCATCCATCCTTCACCCGCCAACCGCCCGTGTTTGCGGGAACCGTTCGCCCATCCAAGGGATCGGATGGGACACCTCTCTTATGTAGATCATCGCGTCCCACTTGGCAAGCGTATTAACATATGCTTAAATGGCTTGGAAACATCTTCTCCACCCACCCACAAAGACGAGTCATTTCCTGATCATGTCCACCAGTCTGGATGTCCGCGACCTGCCTGCTCCCGAACCGATGCTGCGCATCCTGGAGGCCGTGACCTTCCTGCATCCCGGAGAGAGTTTGCGGGTGATCCACAACCGGATTCCCTACCCGCTCTATCCGCGACTTCAGGAACGAGGGCTTCTGGTGGAGACCCAACAGCGCAACGATGATGAAATTCATCTCGTCATCCATCGCCCCGCCTGACGCTCGCCAGGCCACCCAACCGGCCACTGGCCACCTGGAGGCACGCGATGCCCGACTCCCCCGACATCTTCACCGCGACCCGCCCCGGCGACGAGGAGATCGTGCGCCGAATCGGCGCGCTGGCCCGTCAGTATTACGCGGATGGTCAGTTCTCGTGTGCCGAGGCGATCGTGCGCGCTTTTGCCGAGATCTTCGCTCCGCATCGTTTCGACCCGACCACCATCACCCGACTGGCCACCCCGTTCAACGGCGGCTTTTCGGAGCTGCAATTGACTTGCGGCATGTTGACCGGCGGTCTGCTGGCGATCGGTCTGGTGGCCGGTCGCGACCAGCCCGGAGACGAGGAGGCCAAGGAGCAGGCTTACACCCTGACGCAGATCTACTGCAAACGGTTCCATGACGAACTCGGCACCACCTCCTGCAAGGAACTTCTAACCCGCTGGAAGGAGCAGGGGACGGAGAAGGGGCTGTGCAAGGCCCACACGCAACGCATGAGCGAACAACTGGCCCGACTCATCCTTCAGGTTGGTTTTCACGACCTGGGCGACGAGGAGGATTCCTGATCGCCCCCTCTTTCCGACATGGTTGTCAGGAGCGCACCACAAACACCCACGTTTGGATCTGAAAGTTTTGCCTGTTCCCCACCCGGGAACAACAATCGACAACTCTTTCATTTCTCACCAGAATTATATCCCACCATCAAACTCCCGGCCCGTCCCGGCGAGAAGTTCATGACCCTGATGCATTTTTCTGGGAGTTTTTTCCATTTCCACTTGTCTAAAACAATGAGCAGGTATAATCTTCAGTCTTGTTTCCGTGCCAACAGTTCCTTAAGGTTGGCAAAAGGGTGATAGGTCGCGGTTGATTCCGATGACTCAGAGAGACCATCCCCCGGAAAAGATGCCTGATGTTCTTCATAACGGGCGTGTTCATTGTCGTGACAATAGATACACAAATTTTCCCAGTTGCGCCCATCAGCCGGGTTGTTGTCGTGGTTATGGTCCTTATGATGCACGGTCAACTCGCTCAGGTTCTCCCGATTGAACGCGCGACCACATCGGGCGCACACCCATGGGTGCAACGCCAGGGACCGCTCCCGATAACCCCCCATGCGTTCATCCCTGGACTTGCGCGCCGAAGCGATCAGGGCATCCACCCGTTCCGTCTGGATGGCGGTCACCTTGGGTCGTGAAGCCTTGGAAATCGGTTTGTTGCCAGATGAAGTCGCCACTCGAAACCTCCACTTGAAAAAATGCCCTGCCGCGCCATTGGCCAGCAAACAATCACTACCGTGAATGAAAGACATTCAAAACGTGACACTGACAACCGATTATTGCATTTTTTTAACATCATATCAAGCAACAAAAATAACCGAATTTTCTTATTTTTGATTTTCAATTCAGAAAAATATTTTTTTAGGCATGGATGCCCAAATGCAAGATAATTTAAAATTTTCAAAAAACAAACCAAATAATCATTTCGGATCCTGCATTTCCTGATAAGTATTGAGAAAAAAGGTTGCAATCGGCTTCCAAAAAGTATAAACCTACCCTTGACGCAACCAATCTTCATTAAAGGACGCAAACCCACCATGACAGACAGAACCAGCACCCTGACTTTAAGCGACCGCATCCAAACGGCTCGCAAATACGCCAACCTCACCCAGAAGCAACTGGCCGATCGCGTCGGCATCAGCCAAACGGCGGTGCATAAACTGGAGTGCGGTCGTTCCCGTTCCTCCAGACGCACCGTGGCCATCGCCCTGACCTGCGGCGTGGATCCGATCTGGCTGGATACCGGACGAGGCGAAATGAGCCTGGGTGGACCTCCCGGTTCCGGCCCCGGCGTGAGCGGTGTTTCGGAGTCCGCCGAGGGCTATCGTGTTCCGGTCATTGCCCGCATCCCGCTGATCACCTGGGAAGAGGCCAAGTCCTATTCGCCGGAAACCGCCGAATCCCACCATCCGGAGAACGTCAAGGCCTGGATCCCCGTGGCCCCGCGCACCAGCGCCAAGGCATATGCGCTCGAGGTTCCGGATGATTCCATGGAGCCGGAGTTCACCGAGGGCGAACTGATCATCGTGGATCCGACCATGAAGGCCGAGCACAACCGCTACCTGATCGCGCGCACCAGCGAAGACAATCGCGCCACCTTGAAGCAGTTGATCGTGCATGGCAACCGGCAATACATGAAGCCGCTCAACTCGCGTTATCCGTTGATCGAGGTGCAGGGTCAGCTGATCGTCAGTGGCGTGGTCGTGGCCAAGTACAAGGACTATTGACCCCGAGGGCTTGACGCTGGCCCTCCCAGCGGGGGTGGGGGATCGTTCGATCCACCCCCGCCGGTGGGATCCTGGTGACCCCATGCTGGTCACGTTCATGGCGAGTCGATCCTGATGATCCCACTGGACGCACGACGTTTCGCGACCCAGGCGGAACTCGATACCCGTTTGCAATCCGCGACGGTCTTCATTCTGGGTGCGGGCGGCCTCGGTTGTCCGCTTGCCTTGCTGCTTGCCAGGGCACGGATCGGCCATCTGGTGATCGCCGACGATGATCGTGTGGCGTTATCCAACCTGCCCCGTCAGATCCTGCATGTCACCTCCCGTCTTGGTCAGCCCAAAGTTCTTTCGGCGCGTCACGCGCTGCAATCGGTCGCGTCCGAAACGCGTGTGACCCCGATTCCGGAGCGCGTGACTCCGGAGAACATCCACGCCCTGTTGGAATCCTGTGATCTGGCCGTGGACGGCAGTGACACGTTCGTCAGCCGTCATCTGTTGAACCGCGCCTGTCTGGCGTTGGGGATTCCCTATATTTCCGGCGCGGTTCTGGGTTTTGAGGGTCAGGTTGGGGTTTTCTTGCCTGGTGTGGATCCTCATGCGCCTTGTTATGCCTGTTTGCATCCGGAGCCCGAGGAGGGATGCGGCAGGGATCCGGTGGTTCCCACCTGTGCCACGGCGGGGGTATTGGGGCCGATCGCGGGTCAGATTGCCGCATTGCAGGCCAAAATGGTGGTCGAGTTGCTGACGTTGGGGGTTGGGTCGGTGCGCGCGGGGGGGCTGTGGCTGATCAACCCGTTGGATCATCTGTTCATGCGGGTGGCGATTCCCAAGGATCCGGGTTGTCGGGTTTGTGGGGGCTGGCGTGGAATGGCGGATTGAAAGGCCCGTGGCGCGGCAGTTTCCCCACCACTATCGCAGGGGGCCTGAATGGTGACGCGCAAGAAAGGGCATCAACCGCCCAGGCCGGACATCTCTCGGGATTCGACCACCTCGGGACCGGTGTCGAAGTGGTGACGGAGCGGTTTGCGGTCCACGGCGGCACGAATGATCTCAATGAGTTCCGCATCCGAGGCACCGGTGCGCAAGGGGGTTTTGAGATCGACCTGATCGACGTTGCCCAGACAGAGCACCAACTCGCCGCGCGAGGTGAGGCGCATGCGGTTGCAGGTGTCGCAGAAGTGGCGCGACAGCGCGGAGATGATCCCCACCTCGGTGTCGCTGCCGGCGATGCGGAAGTAGCGGGCCGGACCGGAGCCGCGCTCCCTGGAGCGTTCCACCGGGATCAGCTCGGCCCCGCCGCCGGCGCGGGCCAAAGCCACGATCTCCTCCGCCGGCACGAAATGGGGGGTGGTACGCATGCCGGCCCGTCCCACGGGCATGGTCTCGATGAAGCGCAACACCAGACCGTGCCGCACCGCGAAGGCGATCATGGCCGGGATCTCATGGGCGTTGACATCGCGCATCACCACCATGTTGATCTTGACCGGATGCAACCCGGCGGCCACCGCCGCCTCGATGCCGGCCAGCACCGGGGCCAGTTGGCCGCCTCGGGTGATGCGGGCGAAGGTTTCCGGATCCAGGGTATCCAGGGAGATGTTCACCCGTCCCAGACCGGCACGACGCAGTTCCGGCGCGAACCGGTCCAGAAGCATGGCGTTGGTGGTCAGGGAAAGTTCGTCGAGTCCGGGCAGGGCGGTCAACCCGGTCACGAGCCAGATCAGATTGCGCCGCAACAGCGGCTCGCCGCCGGTCAGACGCATCCGGTCGATGCCGAGACCGACGAACAGGCGACAGAGCCGGGCGATCTCCTCCAGGGTCAACATCTCCTGGTGGGTCGGCATGAGCGGCCCGCCCGCCGGGCGACAATATTCGCACTGGAGATTGCAGCGGTCGGTCACCGAGATGCGCAGATAGCGGATGGCGCGCCCGAAGGAGTCGATCAGGGCCATGGGGTCAGATCCCGTCCCCATCGCGCACGAAATGCCCGCTTTTGCCGCCGCTCTTCTCCAAAAGACGCACCGCGCCGATCACCATGCGCCGGTCCACCGCCTTGCACATGTCATAGATGGTCAACCCGGCCACGGCAACAGCCGTCATGGCCTCCATCTCGACCCCGGTTCGGCCCAGGGATTTGACCACCGCGCGGATCAGGATGCGATGCCCCTCCAGGTCCGACTCGAAGGAGAGCGCCACGGACGAAAGATCCAGCGTATGGCAGAGCGGAATCAACAGATCCACCCGCTTGGCGGCCATGATGCCGGCCAGACGGGCGGTTTCGAGCACATCCCCCTTGGCCACGCCCCGATCCAGGATCAGCCGCAGGGTCTCGGGGGCCATCGTCACCGCGCCGCCGGCCACGGCCACCCGTTCGGTCACCGCCTTGGCCGACACGTCCACCATGCGGGCCGCGCCCTGTTCGTCGAAATGGGTCAAGCGGGGTTGATCAGTCATGTTCGATCCATTGAATGGTCACCGGGTCGCCGTCGTGCAGCTCCAGAGGTGCCTCGGGGAGAAGAATCAGGACGTTGGCCCTGGCCACGCTGGTGAGGATCCCGGAGCCTTGCGGTCCGGTGGTCTCGACCCAGAGGCCGGCTTCGTCGAAGTGGGCGATGCCGCGCAGGAAATCGCGGCGGTTGTGTTTTTTGCGCAGCATGCCGCGAAACGCGGCGCGCATGCGCCGGGGGGGCTCTTCGCGCGCGCCCATGAGTTTCAGGAGCGCGGGCCGGACGATGAGCATGAAGACGGTCATGCCGGAGACCGGATTGCCCGGCAGACCGAAAAAACGGGCCTGACCGAGACGTCCATAGGCTTGCGGCTTGCCGGGTTTCATCGCCACCTGCCAGAAGTGGATCGAACCCTGGCCCACCAGCACCTCCTTGACCAGATCGTAATCTCCCACCGATACCCCGCCGGTGCTGATCACCGCGTCCGCCTCGTGTCCGGCTCGGGCGAAGGCGGCGGCCAGGGCCTCGCGATCATCCCTCACCAGTCCCAGATCGAGCACCTTGACCCCCAGGGCGAGGAGCGCGGCGCGCAACGCGGTGCGGTTGCTGTCGTAGACCTGGCCGGGCAGGAGGGGCGTTCCGGCCTCGACCACCTCGTTGCCGGTGGAGAGCACCGCCACCACCGGTTGCCGGTACACCTCGATCCGCTCGAAGCCGAGGGAGGTCAACAACCCCAGATGGGCGGGACGCAACCGGCACCCCTTGGGGAGCACCACCGATCCGGCCTGGATATCCTCGCCCGCCGGTCGGATGTTGTCGCCGGGCAGGCACCCCGCCGGGATCTCCACCTTGTCGCCGTCACGCCGCACCCGCTCCTGCATCACCACGCAGTCGCAGCCGGGCGGAATCGGCGCGCCGGTCATGATGCGCACCGCCTCCCCGGCACCCAGGGGTCTCTCGAGCCGGTCGCCCGCCGGCAGATCGGCCACCACGGTCAGGGTGACGCTCCCCTCCCGCGACAGATCCGCGGTGTGGACCGCATAGCCGTCCATGGCCGAATTGGCGTGATTGGGCACATCCGCCGGCGCGATCACCGGCATGGAGAGCACCCGGCCCAACCCCTCGGCCACCGCCACCAGGGCGACATCCTCCACGGGCCGGGTCTCGGCCAGCACCGTGGCGAACGCCTCGTCAAATCCGATCATCGCGCATCCTCCTCTTCTCAATGCCCCCCACCGCGCGCCATGCGCAGGACGTGGGGAATCAGATCCGCCACCGCCCCCAGACTGTGCAGCGCCCCCCGCGTCGATCCCGGCAGATTGACCACCAGGGTATTGCCGCGCAACATGCTCACCCCTCTGGTGAGCACGGCGGAACGCACCTGTTCCAGACCGGCCTGGCGGATCAGCTCCGCGAAACCGGGCAGCTCGCGGGTGCAGACCGCGCGCGTCGCCTCCGGGGTGACATCCCGCGGCCCCGGACCGGTCCCCCCGGTGGTCAGGACCACATCCAGACCCAGGTCATCGGCCCAGGCGACCAGCCGTTCCTTGATCCGCTCCAGCTCATCCGGCAGAATCTCCCGCCCGGCCAGCGTGCCGCCCAGCTTGAGCACCTCCCCTTCCAGGGCCGCGCCGCTTTTGTCCGATGACAGGTCGCGACTGTCCGAAAGGGTCAACACCCCCACCCGCAACCCGCGCCAGGAGAGGTTTTCGACGGTGCCCTGACCGTGGCCCTGACCGTGGCCCTGACCGTGGCCCTGACCGTGGCCCTGACCGTGGCCCTGA
>NZ_JBZVFG010000007.1:0-12623 GCF_058402785.1 Candidatus Magnetaquiglobus sp. | reverse complement strand
CCGTGGCCATCCCTCTTCTCCCCGTGCCCATGGGCGCAATCGCGCCGATGGTCGAACGCCCCGTCTTCCAACCCCATCGACTCGCTCCTTCCCCACTGTCCCGCCGCCGCCTCGCAGCCCGGACAGGCATCCACCCACCGCGCCCCACCCTCGGCGGTGATCTCCTTTTTCCAGAAGGTGGCGTAGAGCTTCAGATGGTCGATCATGTAGCGGCAGGCATCGAACGCATCGGCGCGATGCCGCGCCGCGGCCACCACCAGCACGATGTTGTCCGCCACCTCCAGACGTCCCACCCGATGCACCACCAACAACTCCTCGATGGCGAACCGGGCCCGCGCCGCCACCTCGATGCGCGCCAGTTCCGCCTCGGTCATGCCCGGATAGTGCTCCAGCTCCATGGCCACCACCCGATCCCCGGAGGTGTAGTCGCGCACCGTGCCGACAAAACTCACCACCCCGCCGACCACCGTGCGTCCGGCCAGCAGGGCGGCCTGCTCCGATTCCAGCGAAAAATCCTCGGTCTGAATGCGAATCATCGATCGGCCAATGCGGTTGCAAGATTGTCCTTTGGGCATGAAGCGCGTATCATAAGACCCGCTCCGGTTTTCCGAAAGAGTTTGTCGCTCCAGGTCCGAATCGCTGCCATCCGGCTGTTTGGAGTCTGTCTGGGAATTCCATCCCTGGAATCGCCCGGCGCGCATGGTTTCGAAATGGCACTCGCACCATAACCTGAAAATCGACTGGCAATCTGACGGGCCACCCCTGGCCCGCGTCGGCTGTTTGGCCCGTGCCGAACCGCCCCTTGGATCGTTGACTCATGACCCGCCTTCAAGCGACCAACCACCGATTGCCGGCCCTGGCCTTGGCTCTGCTGTTTCTGATCCTCGATCAGTTCGGCCTGCTCGACCCCCTGGAAAGGCTCGCCTATGACCGGGGTCTGCGCGCCCTCGCCCGTCCCGCCGAAACCCGCGTCGCCCTGGTCACCATCGACGACCCCACCCTGGAACGCCTCGGTCCCTGGCCCCTGGCCCCACGTCACCATCTGCGCCTGCTGGAGATCCTGCAACGGGCCGAACCACGCGTTCTCGCCTTCACCGAACCGATCACCGCCCATGATGACCCGTCGGACCAGGAAGCGCTCCGCGCCCTGGGCGCCCTGTTCCGCCAGAGCGGCAACGTGGTCCTGCCCCTGCCCGTCGAGTGGAGCGACCCCGAGGCGGGACGAAACGTCATCCCGCCGCCATACCTGCTCAAGGCCGCCACCCTGCCGACGCCGGCCAAACCCTGGAAATCCGATGCCGAACCCCCCTGGGTCACCCCCTTCGACTGGCCACGGGAGGAACCCGGCGCCCAGGCGGCCCGGATCGGCGCGAACCTGACCGCCCTCGATCCGGATCGGGTCGTCCGCGCCATGCCCCTGCTGCTGCGCGCCGGAGATCGACTGCTCCCCGCCCTGCCCCTGGCCGTGACCATGACCGCCCTGCGCGCCTCCACCGAGGCGGTGCGTCCCGATCCTTTCGGCACGCTGGAGATCGCCGACACCCGGATCGCGACCCAGAACGGCTGGCGCATCCGCCCCTGGTTCCATCCCGGCGCCAACCAACACCCGGAGTTCGCCCACTTCTCCATGCTCGCCATCCTGGAAGGCAAGGTCCCCCCCGAGAGATTCCGGGATCTGGTGGTGCTGATCGGCCCGGATGCGGAGAGCCTGACCACCCGGTTCGCCACCCCCATGCCGCGCGCCATGTCCCCCCTCGAACTGCACGCCCAGGCGGTCACCGCCCTGCTCGACGGACAATCCTTCTTCATCCCGGACTGGGCCCGCTCCGGTCGCCTGATCCTGTTCGGCCTGGTGACCCTGCTGCTGCTTCTGGCCCCTCCGCTCGGCATCGGCGCCCACCTGGCGACCCTGGCCGGCGCGGTCGCCCTCGCCATCGCCGTGCCGGTGGCCCATGTCCGGCTGCTCGACCTCCACGGACTCTGGGTGCCGATGATCGCCCCCCTGGCCCTCCTCGGCGGCGGCGCGATCCTGCCGCTGCTGCTGCGCTGGTGGTTCGGCGCGTCGGCAGAATCCAATGTCCGGACCGGCGAACACGACATCCACCTGGCCCTCGGTCTGGCCTATCAGGGACAGATGTGCTGGGAGCTGGCCCAGGAACAGTTCCGCCTCGCACCCATGGATGCCCGTCTGATGGCCATGAGCGACCATCTGGCCCGCGACCTGGAGCATGCCCGCCGCCATGCCGACGCCGCGCGCCTCTATCACCGCATGCTGCGCTTCGCTCCCGGCGACACCCTCCTGCAACAGCGCCTCCACGCGGCACAAAACCACCTGACCGGCGCGGGTGGCGGTGCGTCCGCTCCCGCCTTCCCCAGCGGCGAAACCCGGATTGCCCGCGCCGTGGGCCATTACCCGATCGTCGCGGAACTCTCCCATGACCCTCTGGGGCTCCTGGAACTGGGGCGGGATCCCCTCACCGGCAGACCGGTGATCCTGCGTCTGCCCCACCCCCCGCGTCACCCCTCCCCGGAACGGGCCGAAAAGGCCAGACGCCGCTTCCTCGCCGATGGCGAAAAAGGGCTGAAATGGCATCACGAAGGGGTGGTCGAACTGCTCGGCCTCCACCTGTCCGCCCAACCGCCCCATCTGGTCATGGCCCACTTCCCGGTGCATGGCAACCTGGAACGCCATCTCCACCCGGATGACCCCCTGCCCCTCTCCCTGATCCTCTACATCGCCACCCGCGCCGCCATGGCCCTGGACCACGCCCATCAACGCGGCCTGACCCACGGCAACCTCAGGCCCGAGGATATCCTCTACGATCCCAAGAGCCGCGAGGTGTGGATCAAGGAGTTCGGCCTGGCCCGCCACCTGGGACTCGATCCCGGCTCGGGAAGCCTCTCGCCCCATGCCGCGCCGGAATTGGTGGCCGGAAACGCGGACGCCCTGGATACCGATGGCGAGGCGCGCGCGGATCTTTATGCCCTGGCGGCGATTCTGGTGCATCTGCTCACCGGTCAGCCGCCCCACCGGGCCGATGACCCGGAGAGTCTGCGCGAACGGATCCTGCACGGTCCTCCCCCGGATCTGACGGCCCTTCGACCCGACATGCCGCCGGGCTTGAAGCGCATTCTCGACCAGACCCTGAACCGGGATCCGGCCAGGCGTCCGGCACGCGGCAAGGAGCTGGCGCGCCTGCTGGTGGCCTTCATTCGTGAGAGCGTCCAAAAACCGCCAATCCCCTGATCCCGCTTGTTCCCCCGTCCCTGCGACACCTGTGGCCTGGAAAACGATTACTCACTGAAAATCTTGCAAATTCCTGTTTGTCTTTCGCTGTCCGGGCTGCTATCCTGTTCAACATTTAGATGACATCAACCCGAATCTGCCCTTCTGGTCCATCATGCGCGCCATCTTTCTCTCCGCACTCCGCCAGGCAACCCTCGTCCTGGCGCTATTCTCGAGCCAACCGGTCGCGGCCACCGAAATCCCCATCGGCATGTCCACCCCCCTGGAGAGCGGTCCGGTGGCCCTGGGCCAAAACACCAGACTGGGGGTGGAGGCCTATTTCAACGCCGTGAACAAAAACGGCGGCGTGCATGGCCATACCCTCAAACTGATCGCCCTCGACGACGGCTACGAGCCGACCAGGGCCGCGGTCAACATGCGCACGCTGATCAATGACAAAAAGGTGCTGGCGGTGATCGGCAATGTCGGCACCCCGACCGCCGTGGTCGCGGCCCCAATCGCCAACGAAACCCGCACCATCCTGATCGGCGCGATCACCGGGGCCGGATTGCTGCGCAAGAACCCGCCGGAACGGTATATTTTCAACTACCGGGCCAGCTACGCCGAGGAGACCGCCGCCATGATCGACGGTCTGCTGGGACTCGGCATCAAACCCCGCGAGATCGCCTTTTTCACCCAGAACGACGGCTATGGCGACTCCGGACACGCCGGCGCGGTGGCCGCCCTGAAAAAACACGGCTTCACCGACACCGACACCCTGGCCCATGGCCGCTATACCCGCAACACCACCCACATCGAAGGGGCCCTGGCCTCGATCCTCGACGCCGAAACCGAACCACGCGCCATCATCATGGTGGGGGCCTATCCGGCCTGCGCGACCTTCATCCGCGAGGCGCGCAAGGATCTCCCCAACGCCCTCTTCATCAACGTCTCGTTCGTCGGCAGCGCGGCTTTGGCCAAGGCCCTGGGCAAGGATGGCGAAGGGGTGATCGTCACCCAGGTGACCCCCTCCTTGAGCGACCCGCTCCCCGGCGTGCAGGCCTATCACAAGGCCCTCAAACAGCTCGATCCCAAGGCCGCGGCGGATTTTCTCTCCCTGGAGGGGTATCTGGCCGCGCGCCTGCTCGTCGAGGGAATCGAACGGGCCAGGCCCACCGGCAACCCGCGCGAAGATCGCGAAGCCCTGGTCAAATCCCTGGAGAGCCTGAACGACTTCGATCTGGGCATCGGCATCCCGGTGCGCTTCGATCCGAAGGACCATCAGGCCAGCCACAAGGTGTGGCCGACCCGCCTGGTGCATGGGGAGTTCCAACCGTTCGCCTGGAGTCAACTGCGATGAGCGCTCCGCTGACCGACCCCACCCGCGACGCTCCGTCCATGACGGAACGGCTCGTGACCCGGCCCTTCGATCTGACCATCCGCCGTCTGCTCACCCTGTGGGTGGCCATCGGGGTGGTGGCCACCCTGATCCTGGCCGGCGCCGCCGCCTACTCCACCATCCGCCTCACCGGCCTGCAACAGCGGGTCGTGGAGCAGGTGCTCCCCCTGGAGGCCTCCGGACGCCGCATCGGTGCGCTGCTTCTGGAATACCTCACCCATCAGGATCAGCTGCTCCAGACCCAAACCCTGGAGTCCCTCGGCAAACTCCCGACGCGCGGCCCGCTCGATGGACGCTTCAACGCCGAACTCGAACGGTTGGGTCGGACCATCCGGACCTTTCCGGACATGGCGCCGATCCTCTCGGGACTCAAGCAGGCCCACGCCGCCTTCCTGGAACAGGATGACCGTCTGCGCGAACAGATGCGCCGCGACCTGGAGATCCGCCAGAAACTCAAAACCCAGATCACCGCCCTGGACCAGACCGTGGAGCGCATGACCACCCACGCCGAGGGGATCAAGGGCAAGGTGAACCTGGCCATGACGCGCGGCAAGCGCCAGACGCGCCGCGCCCTCGAGGGACGAGGCGCGGAAGATCTCAAGAGCCTGGCCGCACAGATGATCTCGGGCGGCGCGGGTCGGATCGCCCAGGTGACCGAAAAAAGTCTGGCCAGCGTCAACACCCTGTCGATTTTAAGCCGCCAGATCCGCCTGGAAAAAACCCCGGATCTGCTCACCAGCCTCAAGGCCAATCAGCTCAAACCCGCGGTGGATCTGGGTCGCCAGTCGATCACCGCCCTCAAGGGGGCCTCGGATCAGACCCAGGCCCAGGCCGGCCTCGCCGAACTGGCCACCGAACTCGACAAGGAGTTCAACACCCTGGTCAAACTGCTCGTCGAGGGGGACGAGGCGGTCTACACCCTGGCCTGGAACGGCCTGGAGGTGGGACGCCAGATCGAAACCAGCCGCAAGAACGCCGAGTCGATCCAACAACAGGTGCTCGGTCAGCTCGAGAAGATCGGCGCCGCCGTGGACGGCTTCAACGAGGAGACCACCCGCACCTCGGCCTCGGTCAGCCGCACCGGCCAGGCCCTGGTCTACACCGTGACCCTGATCGTGGTGCTGTTCATGGTGGGCTTCGGGCTCAAACTGGCCCGCCGCATCTCCTCCTCCCTCGACCAGGCGGTGGTCGGGGTCAACCGCATCGCCGAAGGAGACCTGACCACCGAACTCAAGTCGGTCAGCCGCGACGAACTGGGGCAACTGATCCTGGCCATGTCCGGCATGGCGGCCATTCTCAAGGGGATCTTCGCCTCCCTCAACGAAGGCTCCGGCAATCTGTCGGAGGCGGCCCGCGAACTCTCCCAGGTCTCTGGCGCCCTGAACGCCAGCGCCGAACTGCTCACCGAACAATCGAGCAGCGTGGCCGGCGGCGCGGACCGCTCCAGCCGCAACCTCCAACAGATCTCCACCGACGCCGAACAGGCCAGCGCCAATCTGACCACCCTCTCCCATGCCGCCGAGGTGGCCAGCCACAACCTCAACACCATCTCCGCCGCTGCCGAGGAGGCGAGCATCAGCCTCACCCAGGTGGTCTCCTCGGCCCGACAGGCCACCCAGCGCATGGCCGAGGTCAAGGATGCCGCCGAGCAGACCAGCGGCAACGTCACCGGTGTCGCCGGCTCGGTGCGCGCCATGACCGATGCGTTGGGCGAAATCCGTCAACGCTGTCTGGTGGCCAGCCAATCCTCGGAACAGGCCAACCACGAGGCGGAACGGACCCAGGAGGTGATGGAACGGCTGTTGGAGTCGGCCCAGGAGATCCACAAGGTGGTGGACGTGATCAACAGCATCGCCGAACAGACCAACATGCTGGCCCTGAACGCCTCCATCGAGGCCGCCGGCGCCGGAGATGCAGGCAAGGGGTTCGCGGTGGTGGCCAACGAGGTCAAGGAGCTGGCCCGACAGACCGCCGCGGCCACCGGCATGATCTCGGAAACGATCGTGCGCATGAGCGACCACTCCAGGGATGCCACCGACGCGGCGGATCAGATCGTCGTCAAGATCCACGCCATCGCCTCGGCCAACGAGGAGATCCTGCAAGCGGTGGAGGATCAGGACCGCTCGGCGCGCGGCATCGCCCAGGCGATGAACGAGGCCGCCGAGCGGACCCGTTCGGTCACCGAGGGGATGGTGGCCACCAATCAGGACATGGAGGATGTGAGCCGGGCAGTGAGCGAGGTGTCGTTGGGGATCGCGGAGGTGACCCGCAATGTGGGCGAGCTGTCGGTGGGGGTGGGCGAGATGACCCGCAACGTGGCCGAGGCCTCGGCGGGGAGCCGGAACATCACCGGCAACGTGCACGATGCCGCCGACACCGCGCTGGAGATCGCCGCCAGCATGGAGCCGGTGCGCCAGGCGGTGGCCGACGTGCTGGGGATGAGCGCGCAACTGAGCCAGCGCGCCGGCGAGATGTCCCGCCTCTCCGAGTCGATCAAGGGGATCGTCGCCCGCTTCCGGCTGGAG
Organism: Candidatus Magnetaquiglobus sp.; assembly: GCF_058402785.1. Taxonomy (NCBI): domain Bacteria; kingdom Pseudomonadati; phylum Pseudomonadota; class Magnetococcia; order Magnetococcales; family Candidatus Magnetaquicoccaceae; genus Candidatus Magnetaquiglobus; species Candidatus Magnetaquiglobus sp. Next base: position 5,473 of record NZ_JBZVFG010000007.1, on the reverse strand, counting down.
TGATGGTTTCTGGCCGGATCACGCCACCCGTCCCACGGCGTGGTCTCGTGTGATTCGGCTCTGTTGTCTGCTTCCGACTGCTTGTTCGTTCCTGTCCTGGCGCGGCGAGCGTATGGTGATTCTCTCTCATCACATCCTGCTCAGACTGGACTGACGACAAACAATTATGATGCAACGCCTCTCCCCGGCATGTCTTTTTCTTGACTTCATGATTAAAAATTCAGTTGCAAAATCTTGCCAGATTTGTTAGAAATCAAATCGACCCGTCACACACCGAACACTACTTAGTGTGGCGAGGCCCATGCCCCCTTATCAGGGGGCTTATTATTACTCCAAATTATAATAAAAATAATGAACAACAGACTCGCAGTGCTCGTGGATGCTGGATATTTACTGATGCAAACCGTGACAATTCTGGGGGAAAAGAAAAGTCAGACAAAACCCACCCGACGTAATTTAAGGATGGACGATCCACACGGAATCATTGATCTGATTGTTAGAAAAGCCAAAATTGAACTTGAAAATCATAATCTTCTGCGCGTCTACTGGTACGATGGCATTAAAGACGACTTGTCCTCGGAACACAAGGCGATCAGCGAACTCCCCGACGTGCAATTTCGCGCGGGGACCATCAATAATCATCAACAACAAAAAGGTGTAGACTCGAAAATCATCACCGATCTGATCGAGCTGGCCACGAACCGAGCCATTTCGGATGCCATGATCGTAACCGGTGACGGCGATCTGGCAATAGGAATTGAAATCGCCCAACGTCATGGCGTCAGGGTTGCGGTATTGGGCGTTGAGGATCCTTCAACCCATATCAGTCCGAAAGTGAGCCCCGAGATCACCCGCATCGCGGACCGTGTCGTTTCAATCAACAAAGCAGATATTTCAGCTTATTTCACATACACGCCTCCAGAATCCTCGACACCCCCCACATCTGATTCCACACCTTTCGCCGCATCGATTTCCGTACCATCCAAGGCCTATGTTTCAGACAATCCCACCGTTCTTGCTGCTGCTTCTCCTTCCTGCCCCAACCCGATCGAACCTGATATCGAAGATATTGTAAAAAGCTTTATTACGGACAAAGTGACAAAACTGGAAGACTCTCTTGATCCTTCAGGACGCATCGATCCTTTGGTGGATGCAATGTTAATCAAGTACTTATGTAATACACTTGAAATAAAAAGGATACCAGACGAGCAACTCAGAAAAGCCCGTTCCGTTTTCAGAAGAGAGCGCCCTTCTGCCCGATGATTTGGCGCCATTGTCTCAGCCTTTTGAAATGATCCCCTAAGAACGACTCCCCAGTGCATGCCTGGAACCAGCCAAAAAGATCATAAAAAAAAGGAGCTGGTCCGTTTGACCAACTCCTTTTTTAAATCCTGGTGCAAAGGGTGAATCACATTCGCGTGTAACATGATGAATTTGAACAATAAAAAATTGCATACCCTTCAAACTACACACGATTCTACACACAAAAAAATTTGCTGCATTTCTTGTCAAAAAGCCAACACCTCCGAATTATGCCCCTCCAAGGTGAATGCTCATCCCTTTGGGCGATGACGAGCCAATGCCCCTCGATCTGACATAGGGTCATTCCACCGGCGCGCGAAATCGGGATCCGCCAGGGGTTTGGATTTTTTCCGTACCCTGCCAGACTGAACGAAAAAGGGGTGGCCGCCCTCCCTGGCAGCCGGATGCATGATCTTCGCGCCAGCATCAACCCTGGCGGGCGTGTTGGTCATAAGAGCTTCTGTTGCGGCCCGATCCATCCCTTGATCAGATCTTTCGTGAGACTCATCCGAAACAGCGTATCACCAGCGATGGTGACGGCCCGGACCAGCACGGCTTGCAGATCGTCCAGGAAGGGCAACAACTCATCCGGATCGATCTTCTGTCCGGCGTCGCGACGATCAAAGGCAAGCATGCGCAGTTCCCTCAACAGCGCCTCGCCATCATCAAAAGATCGCATGTCGGAAAGCTGGTGACGCTTCTGGTACGGCTCGGGAGAGGCATCCCCCTGGACGGGGAATAGATCGGCATCCACAAGGCGCAGCTTGCCTTTTTCGGATACCTGAATGCGGATGGTGCGGGATGGGGTGGGGGTGTTCGTGGTCATGGCTTTCGTCTCCTTTTCGGGGATGGTTGATTTGACCGGGTGCCGAAAACCGACGAAAGACGGCGCGCTTCTTTCCCTTGCGGGTATTGTATCCACGCACACCCGGCCAGGAGTCGGGCACGCAGCAGCCATGCCGAATTCAAGGCGCAAAAATACCGCAATGGTCTGACGGGTGCGGTTTCCGCTTTCGTTGGGGTTTTCGGCCCCGTGGATGCATCGTGGATCAGACCGTTGCCGGGGTCAAGGGATGACGGATTCTGTTCATCCTTGAACGTCTTTGGATTTCATTGGACGATGTTTCCCCTGATCGTATACAATGGCTTCGTGCCAGAAGGGAATGACGACGCAAAGGAGCAATCCGCATGAAAAATCAATGGCATCATCTGCTCAAGGGGATGGGAGGGGTTTTCAACCTCTACCCTGGTCCCGCCAGTCTGCCGCGTGAATTGAGTCGTTTCATGAATCCGCCGAAATCCGTGGACCAAGCCTTCCGCGCTGACGCAAACGCCTTGCGCCAGGATTGGGAGAAGATTGGATCAGACATGAACCAAGCCATCAGCGGGATCAATCGTGGCTGATTTGATCAACGAAGTTGCTCCAGTCGTGTCGCAAACGGACGATGGGGAAGCACCTCGTATTGTCGTGCAACGCGCTCAATTCGTCGGCCCACTCCCGCCACCCCAAATGCTTGCGGAATATGGACACATCGTTCCTGACTTTCCGGAAAGAATTGTCAGTCGTTTTGAAGAGGAAGGACACCACCGCGCGGCAATGGAGCGGGAAGCAATGGCCCTCCAGAGTCGAGGACAATGGATGGCCTTGTTGATGGGAATGACAGCCATCGTTGGTTCGGTGATCTTGACCGTGAATGGTCATGATTGGGTTGGCGGCGTAATGGGTGGCGGTACAGTTGTCGGACTCGTCACGGTGTTTATCAGTGGTCGCTCGTCCAAATCCGATGCGTGATCGTGATTTTCGTACCCGCCCAGGAGATGCGCCTTCCCGCTCCCCCTCCGGCGCGAAATTGCCGATTCGCTGGCTTTACAAAAAATCGCTACAGCGCGTTGCCGCTTGGGTGGGGGTGTGCGTCCAACCAGGAAAACGCGCTCCTGGGGCTTCTGGTGCAGCGTGCTGGCCCCTTTGACAAAAATCCGAATTCCGCGCTCACAAGAGTTTGGCGGGGTACGCGGTCCCTGGCTTGAGCGTTCCAGAGATCCAACCGGCCTTCCCGCGCCCGGTTTGCCCGTTCACCTGGGTGTTCACCTCACCGGGTGTTCACCAGGGTGTTCACCCGATTTCCCCCCTGACAGTAGCGGCCCGCCGGGGTTCGAATTTACCCGCGCCGCGTCACTCTCCAGGAGGACCCGGAATTATCCGGGGGGCAGCCGTTCGCGTTGATCCAAGAGCCATTGCGTGACGCGATTTGACTCCGGCGAATTGTTGTGCTTGTCCGGGTGCGTCAACTTGATCAGACGCATCATCATGCCTGCCCACTCGTCCACCGTCGGCAATCGCGGGTCGGCCATGATGGTCACTTGTGGCCCGTGGCTGGCGGATCCTTGCTCGTCCTTGGATTTGCGCCAGCATGGGTAACAGATCCGCTCCCATCCCTGCTTCGGGTAGAAGGATCTGCCGCAGTCGTCGCACTCCCGTGCGGCGTGTCCGAAAAAATCACCCCAAGGTTTGGTCATGGCTCACCCCTCCGTCCAGGACGTAGCCGAATCCAAACCTTCCGCCAATCCGCCAATACTTCCGCCAATGACTGGCGGACGCATGGCCAAGGCGGGGTCGCCAGACCTTCCGCCAATGGCGAGGGGGTATAAGGGGGATTGGCGGAACATATAATTGGCGGAAGAAATTGCCCATCAGACCCCCCTGTTTGATCGGGTGTCGGGTCCGTTCCCAACCCTGTTTCGGGTGAAAGGATCTGCCGCAGCCTTCGCAGTCCCGCGCGGCGTGGCCGAAATAATCACCCCATGGTTTACTCATGACTCACCCATCCGGCCAGGTCGAGGTTGAATCCGAACTTTCCACGAATCCGCCAAACTTCAAAAAAATCCGCCAAACTTTCCAGCCAAGGCGAGGCCCAGAGGCCTCCGCCAAAGGCGTGGGGGGTATGGGGGGTTTGGCGGGCGGAAGTTTGGCGGATGGTTTGGCGGGCGTGAGTGACCATCAGAACCCCTCCTTTTGGTCGGACAGGTCGTTTGATCCGGGGTGCCGAAGGGTGAATCCCTCGCGGGATTTATGGTCAGGAGTCTTGGTCCACTGCCGAAAGATGACCCGATCATCCTCAAGCGCGCTCATGATTGACCAGAACCGATCCTTATCCAAATCCTCGGGAAATCTGGGGTGAACCTTCATCGCCGCGTAAGCCGTTGATGATCCTGTCCGAGAAACAGGAATTCGTTCGCCGCGCAGATCGGCAGATCCGACGATATCAACCAAAGCGCGCCGCACCCCGGTATCGTCCTTCACATCATCTTGGCCGGCACCACCCCCGAACACTGGCACCCCGTCCGCGCTCCAATGTAGATGGATCGGATCGGCCAAAGGTCCGAAGTTCGATTTCTGATGCTCAATGGTCATTAAGCCGCCTTTGCCTGGAATCAGGCTCAAGCGTGACCGGACGGAATTGTGCCAGGCGGTCGAACCTGAAAAATCTTGTGCAGTCTTCGCGATGGCCGCCGGTTTCGAGACATGACCAAGCAACAGAACAGCGCGGGTCGGTCCGGCCAATCTGGAACGGGTGTCTCGCAGGAATGCGCGAACATGCGATCTCTTGACTTCATCGCCGTCGAAGACATCGCTGGCGTTGTCGAGAACCACCAAACCGGGGTCGAGCCGTTGAACCAGGTCGGCAACATGGTCGAGTGTCTGCGTTGGCAAACAGCGTTGGCGGTCGGCACGGTGAAGCACGGCATCCGTGTTTGACGCGTCGAGCAGGTGCAGACGGTCCCACAACTCCTCCATTTCGATGCCATGCGCGTGGCAGATCCGACGCAGCCGATGCCGCAGGGTTCGCCCAGGGTCTTCGGCAGAGACAAACAGAACCACGCTCGGCCTCGTGTGATGCGATCCGAAGGGCTTTCCCACCGCAACGAAGGCAGCGAGCAAGAGCGCGACATAACTTTTGCCGGCCCCGCCATGCGCCGAAAGCAATGCAACCTCGCCATGGGGCAGGATCTTATCAACGGCGAAAGTCGGCGCGTCGTCCTGGTCGCCTTCCAAGATGAAGTCCACCAAGTGCGCATCGAGTGAGAAATTTTCCTCGGTCTCTGGCGTCTCGTGGCTGTCAAGCGACACGCAAAACTGACCCCCTTGCGACACGCAAAATTGACCCCCTCC
>NZ_JBZVFG010000006.1:89306-118418 GCF_058402785.1 Candidatus Magnetaquiglobus sp. | reverse complement strand
TGGAACGCCTTGGAAACAAAAAAGCCAGCAACTGTTTAATTTTGCTGGCTTCTTGTATATTCTTGGTACTCTTTGGAACCGAATGTGGTGCCGAGAGTCGGAGTCGAACCGACACGAGCTCACACCCGCCAGATTTTGAGTCTGGTGCGTCTACCAGTTCCGCCATCTCGGCACGAGCACGCATACTAGCAACATCGCGGGTCCGAGTCAAGGATGTTGTTGAGGTCCGTGGCCCATGTCGTGAGCTGGGTGTGGTCCAGGCGTGACCCGCAAACCAAAACAGCCACCCTTGCGGGTGGCTGTTTTGGTTTCGTTTTTTTTGAATGGCGCGCTCGGAAGGATTCGAACCTCCGGCCTATTGGTTCGTAGCCAATTGCTCTATCCGGGCTGAGCTACGAGCGCTTGCGAAACAGTTCTGCTTTATAATCCGTGACGCGGCTGTCGTCAAGCGGCAAAATGTCTTTTTCAACGGTTTCCATCAAAAAATGTTCGTGGCGTTTCTGGCATGGAGCTTTTGGGGGCGTTGCGGGGTGGATTCTTCCGTTTTCTGGCCTGGATGAACAAGCGAAAAAAAACATGAAAGCCATTTGGATCATTGCCGTGCAGGGGTTGCGCGGCGCGCGCGGGGATTTCTGGATCTTTGCCCTGGCGATCCTGCTGAGCGTGGCCATGGCCACCGGGGTGGCCACCTTGACCTCCGGGTTGCGGGCCGGGGTCGATCGGGAGAGTCGGCAGATGCTGGCCGCGGATTTGCGTCTGGAATCGACCGCACCCCTGCCCGACGCGCTGCGTGCGCGCCTGACCCGGCCCGATTGGCGCGTGGTGGAGAACCTCGAGTTCAACGCCATGATGCGCAATCCGGCCACCGGGGCGAGTCTGCTCGTGGAGGTGCTGGTCGCCGCATCCGGCCATCCGTTGCGCGGGGAGGTGGAGTTGGCATCCGGGATCCCGCTCGCGGAGGCGTTGCGTGGGGATGGGGCGGTGGCCGAGGGCGTCGTGTTGGAACGCCTGGGCATGCGCCCCGGCGCACGGTTCGAGCTGGGACGGGCCAAACTGCGACTCGCCGACCGACTGGCCCGGGAACCGGATCGGGTGGTCCGTTTCTTTCGTTGGGGGCCACGCCTGATCATCCCCCTCGAGCAGGTGAACGACACCGGATTGCTTGGTTTCGGCAGTCGGGTCACCCATGTCACCCTGATCCGACTGCCGGAGGGGGGCGATCCGGCAGTCGTGGCCCGAGAACTCACCGAGGAGACCCTCGGCACCGGCATCCGGGTGATGACCCCCAACGATGGCCAGATGTCGGCTCGACGCTTCATCGACCGCTTCACCCTCTTCATGCGCCTGTTGACCCTCCTGACCCTGCTCTCCACCGGCAACGCCATGGCCGGCGCCATGGCTGCCCACGCCCGCGAGAGTCGGCGTCAGGTGGCCATTCTCCAATCCCTCGGCGTGGGACATGGGGCGATTTTGGGGATCTTCATGCTGCGCATCCTGCTCGTCGCCCTGCCGAGCGCCCTGGTGGGGGCCTTGTCGGGCAGTGGCTGGCCGCTGTTGTTCGATTCCCTGGGGATGGATGCGGGGGTGACCACGGGATTTTCCGCCACGATCTTTCTGTCTGGCGTCGGCGGCGGTCTCCTCGGCAGCCTGCTCTTTTCGTTCGGCGCCCTCTGGAGCCTGCGTTCGGTTTCTCCGCTGGGGCTGTTCCGGGCCGTGGCCTGGAGCGGTGGCGGCGAGTATCTTCGCGCCCGTTGGCGTTGGGGCGTCCCTTTTGGCCTGGTGCTGCTCGCCGCGCTGGCGGTCGGCGCCCAGGACGGCTGGAAAACGGCGCTCCTGCTGGTCGCGGGGTTGAGCGGCGGTCTGCTCGTCCTCACCCTGCTGGCCCGCGCCATGCTCTGGCTGCTGGGAAAGGTGCAACCCGCCTCCCTGGCGTGGCGGCTCTCCCTGCGCGGCCTGACCGCCCATGGCAACGGTACCCTCGGCTCCCTGGTCTCCCTGGGACTCGGCATGGCCACCCTGGCCACCATGCTGCTTCTGGAACGCAACATCGACCGGCAGTTGACCGAACGGTTGCCCGATCGGGTCGCCAGCTTCTTTTTGCTCGATCTCCAGCCGGATCAGGAGGCGCCACTGCGGGAGATGGCCAGTCGTCATCTCCATCAGGCCGACGATCTGCGCGTCACCCCGGTGGTGCGCGGTCGGTTGCGTGCCCTGAACGGTGAGGAGGTGACCGGCGCGGTGGCGGCCAGCCATCCCCAGGCGTGGCGCTTCCAACGGGATTACGTCCTTACCTGGGCCGGGGAACCGCCGGTGGGCAATCGGATCATCCAGGGGCGCTGGTGGTCGGATCCGAACGCCAGGGAGGTCAGTCTGGAGCGGGAGATGGCCAGGGATCTGCGTCTCGGTCTCGGGGACGCTCTCACCTTCTCGATCCTCGGGGTCGATGTCACCGCCACGGTCACCAGCATTCGCGAGCTTTCCTGGTCGGACATGAATCTGAATTTCTTCGTGATCTTCGCGCCAGGCGTGGTCGAGGGGGTGCCTTTCTCGCATCTGGCCAGCATCCGTCTCGATCCGGACCGGGAGGAGCCGTTTCGCGCCGAGGTGACGCAACGCATGAACAACATCTCCCTGATCGCCGCCCGCGAGGTGATGGAACGTGCCAGGGAGATGCTGGAAAGGCTGATCGGTTCGCTTCGTCTGGCCGGTGGCATGGCGGTCGTGGCCGGGGTGATCGCCCTGCTGGTCGCCATCCTGCTCCTGGAGCGTGGGCGCGTTCGGGAAGCCGCCATCGCCCGCCTGCTCGGGGCCCGGCAGGGGGACTTGCGTCAGGTGGCCTGGCGGGAGTTCCTGATTCTCGGGATCTGCGCCAGCGGCGCCGGGGTGATCGTCGGGCAGGGGGTCGCGTGGGCGGTGATTCGATTCATGTTGCAAGACCGTTGGGATTGGTTGCCGGGCATCACCGTCGCCACGCTGACGGGTGGGGCGTTGCTGGTGGCCGGGACGGGATTTCTGGCCGCGCGACGCGATCTGGAGCGTCCGATTCTCGAGGCGTTGCGCGCCCGTGAGGATTGAGCCGGGTGTGGCCGGGATCGGAGGTGGACGGGGGAGATGCGGCTGGATCCGGGAGGTGCCTTGGGTCGGGTGGACCATCAGGTCGGGGCGGCCCGTTTCATCATGATCGTGCCGTCCACGGTGTTGAAGATGATCTTGCGACTGTAATCCCCGCCCATGTCCGAGGCGATGATCGGGATGTTCTCCCGCGCCAGATGGTCGATGGCCACCTCGATGTTGCGCTCGCCGACGTTCAACAAACCCGAGGAGCTTTTGATCACCGCGCCCCCTCCGAATACCTTGGCCACGATGTTGCGGCGCATGCAGCCCATCTCGTCCATCCGTTCGATCAGCTTGGCGATGGCGATGTTGCCGAATTTGGGGGAGGGGAGGCCGTCACCGTTCCACAAGGGGAGTTTGTAGTGGTTCATCCCGCCTTCCTTGCGCATGCGATCCCACAGGCACACCGCGATGCAGGAGCCAAGGACCGTGGTGATGACATACTCCCCGTTTTGCGCGAACAGGGCGCCAGGCAGCAGGAAGGGCCTGGACGGATCGGTGCCGGTGGTCATGGCTCAAAAAGCCTCGATGCCGTCGTCGTCGCCGAAAAGGAAATCGTTGCCATCCACCGAGAAGGTGTCTGCGTCCGCGTCGCCGGGCAACTCCGGGATCGAGATGGTGAAGGTGGCGCCCTTGTTGTCGGTGGAGTTCACCGAGACGGTTCCGCCCATCAACTCGATGATCGCCTGAGTGATGGAGAGTCCCAGGCCATGCCCCTTGTGGCTCTTGCGCAGGCCGGATTCGCCCTGGACGAAGCGGTCGAACAGGCGATGCAGTTGCGACATGTCGATGCCGTGTCCGGTATCCGAGACCCGGAGGGTGAGGTGATCGTCGATGATTTCGGCCTGGATGGTAACCCAGCCATCCTCCTGGTTGAATTCGATGGCGTTGGAGAGCAGATTGGCGAAAACCAGTCCCAGGCGGTCGGAATCGGTTTTGAACAACAACTTCTCTGGTTGGGAGGCGAAGTCCACGGTCAGGCGTTTGCCATCGATCAGGTGGCGGAACGAGGCGAGGGTGCTGGTGACCAGGGCGTTGACATCCAGGATGGAGGGCTGGAGGGTGGTGTCGCCGGCTTCGAGTTCGGCGGCGGCGAAGATGTTGCGCAGTTGGAAGTCGAGGCTGAAGGCTTCGTTGTAGATGAGGGCGGCGGCGCTGGAGACGCTTTCCGGATCTCCGGCGGACGATACCAATTGTTGTGATATTCCTAAAATACAAGAAAGGGGATTGTTGATTTCGTTTTTCATATGAGAAACGAAATTGCTTTTCACCTGCTCTGACAACTGAAGTTTATGGTTGACATCCTCCAGTTTTTTGCTGATCATTTTAACGTCATACAAGGCCTGTTTGGTCTGATCGAAGCGTTTTTTCAACTCGGCTATGAGTTCGTCGTCACTGAGGATATCCATGATCCAAGTCTCCAAAAATGATTTGGTGCATCCAGGGAAGCGAGAGCCATGCTACACCAAAAAAACGATAAGTGCCAGTACTGGCAGACTTGAAATAAGTTTGGGGTAACTCTATTATATGTAGAATTATTTCTAGCCAAGAGAGGTACCAGTGTTTAATCGAATCATTTCAGGTGGTCAAACCGGCGTGGATCGGGCAGCCTTGGATTTTGCCATGTCCCGTGGAATACCCGTGGGGGGGTGGTGTCCAAAGGGACGCAAGGCCGATGATGGTCCCATCGAACCAACCTATCCGCTACGTGAGACCCCCAATGCGGATTATCGTCAGCGCACCTTCTGGAACATGCGGGATTGCGATGGCGCCTTGATCCTGCATCGCGGACAGTTGAGCGGGGGAACGCTGCTCACCGCGCAGCTGGCCCGCTCCATTCAGAAAGCGCACCGACTGATCAATCTGAACCGGGAGGTGGATCTGGCCGAAATCCGCGATTGGATACGCAGCCATCGCATCCGCGTGTTGAATGTCGCTGGACCGCGCGAACGCGGCAACCGCGGCATTCACGCCCAGACGCTGGCGTTTCTGGATGCCTTGTTGGGTGGGGAGCCGACCTGGACACCGTGGGTCGAGATCACGGAAGAACCTTCCTGAAGGGTTGGATCGCGACGCGGGTGTAAACCCCGGCCAGCACATACGGATCCGCGTCGGCCCACGCCTGGCATTCGGCCTGGGTGGGGAAATCGGCCACGATCAGGCTTCCCGAGAATCCGGGCGTCTCGGGAGCGTCCGGGGTGGCGCGGGGAAAAGGACCGGCCAGCAGCAGGCGTCCTTCGGCGTTCAGGGCATCGAGACGGGCCAAGTGGGCCGGTCTGGCGTTAAGTCGCAAGGGGAGGGAGTCCGGGGTGTCCTCGCCGATGATGGCAAAATACATGTGTGTTCCTTCCCGAAATGGCCTGGTTCGCGGCGCGTGGGGCCTTCACCAGGGCCGGTTACCCCGCGCTCCCTTCCGGGGGGGCGGATTGACTGACCTCCTGGCGGATCTGCTGGGCGATCTCCTTGAGCAGAACGGCATACTCCTCGGGCGCCACTTCACGCAGGGCATGCAGCGCCTTGCGATATTCTTCCTGTTGCGCGTCGTATTCGGACTGCAAACGAAAAAGCTGGGTCTGGGAGACGGTATCCAGCCAGGAACCGTCCCGAATGGCATGGATGCGGGCCTCGGAGTGTTTGCGGAAGGCCAAGTGCGCCTGGATTCCAAGCTGGATGGCACGTTCCTTTTGTCCGAGAATCTCCCTGTCGAGCGCGTGATTCATGCCGGTCCGGTGGCCAAGTGTTAATGAAGGTCACCATTCAGCTTACAACCCGCACGCGCATTCGACAAGGTATTGAAAGTCAGAATCCCCATTTTCCGGACTTTCTGGTCTCGGGGTCCGCTCCGCGTCGTCACCTGGGAAGGCGCGATTGCTCCACCAAGGCCAGACTGGTCTTCACCTCGACGATCCGCGCGTCGGAACTTAACAGTCCGTCGCACAGCCGTCCCACTTCGGCGTGCAGGCTCTCCAATCCGCTGCCCGCCTTCACCCGCAACACCAGATCCAGATGAATGCCGGTGCGCGAGTAGTTGGGATAGAGACGGTCCACCCCCTCGATCGCCCCATCCGTCGGCAACAACGTTTGCAACACCGCCAGAATCTCTTTTCGGGTCGCGAAGATCGGCATGCTGGCGGCCATGTCGTCCTCGGTATCCACATGCACCACCACCTCGGTGATGGCATCCACGTTCTTCAACAGACCATGCCGGACTTTTTCGGCCACCTGATGTCCCTCGGAGACGGTCAGATCCATCGGCACCACCACATGCACGTCCACGATGATGTCCGGACCGAGTTGACGCGGAGTGACGAAATGGGCGGAGAGCACCTCGGGAATCGAATGGATCAGGTCATGGATCTGCTGACGGGTCTCCTGGTCCACCGCCGTCGAGGCGTCGGTCAACTCCTGGATCGCCTTGTGGCCGATCTCGAAGGCCACCTTGCTGACAAAGAAGGCCACGGCGATGGCGGCAACCGGGTCGAGGATCGGAAAACCCAGCAGCGCACCGCCGATGCCGAGGGTGGCGGCGATGCAGGAGATGGCATCCGCGCGGTGGTGCCAGGCGTTGGCCATCATGATGTTCGACTTGATCCGGCGTCCCACCCGGACCGTGTATTGGAACAGGGCCTCCTTGATCACCACCGAGCCCATGGCGATCCAGAACGCCAGGTGACCGGGTGCCTCGAGGTTCGATTCGCTCATGCGATGCACCGCGTCGATCACCACCCCGCCGGCCACGATGATCAGGATCAATGCCAACAGGAGGGTGATCAGCCCCTCGAACTTGCCATGTCCGTAGGGGTGCTCTTCGTCGGGTTTCTTGCGGGCGATCTTCATGCCGGCCAGAACCACCAGATCGAAGAGCAGATCCGCTCCGGAGTGGGCCCCTTCGGCGACCAGGGCGGCGGAACCGGCCATGAAGCCGATGACCAGTTTCCCGAGGGTGAGCAGGGTGTCGCCGCCGGTTCCCACCAGGGTCACCAGGCGTGCCTCGGCGTAGTGGCCCTCCTTGTTGCTGACGATTGGACCGAAGTGTTCGTGGGCGTGACTGGTTGCGTGATCGGTCATGCTGGGTATCCTTGAGTGAGTAAGTCTTTAAGTCCTTTTGGGCCGGATTGTCAGGCCAACGCGCGTGAATCTAGCAGATCCAGATGAATCGAAACTGAATTCGGAATCGGTCACCCCGATTGGAGGCGTGACAGGGAGAGTCTCGGCCAGCCCCACTGATAGAGCGCCAGACCGGTGAGGATCAGGAGCGTGCCGGCCACCAGTCCGCTCTGGATCTCCTCGTGGTTGAGGGCGGTCCCGAGCCACAGGGCCACCGCCGGGGCGCTGAGGGTGACCAGGGCGGCGTTGGCGGGACGGACGCGGCTCAACAGCAGGTAGAAGCCGACGAACCCCAAGCCGTTGGCCACCACGCCCAGGTAGAGGATGGCGGCCACGGCGCGGGGTGGCACGGTGACCGGCCAGGTGTGGTCGGTGAGGATGAAAAAGAGCAGGAACAGCGGAAACGCCACCCACAGCGACCCGGCGGCGACCCAGAGCGGCGAGATGCCGTGATTCCACCGTTTGATGCCGACATTGCCCGCGGAATAGATCAACACCGACAGCAGGATCACCGCGATGCCGACCGGGGTGCGCTCTCCGCCGGCGTGGCCATGGGCGAAGATCGTCAGCAGTCCGAGCAGTCCGAGCAGCGAGCCGGACCATTGATGTCGGGTGAAGGGTTCCTTGAGCCAGGCGGTGGCCAGCAGGCCGGTGAGGATCGGTCCGAGACCGAAAAGCACGGAGATCCATCCCGATGGGAGGTGGCGCGCGCCCCAGTAGACGCAGATCAGGCTGGCGAAAAGGTTCAGTCCGGCGATCACCGACACGGTGAGCAGTTGAACCGGGGGCGCCGGATGTTTTTTCAGCCAGGGCAGCAGTGGCAGGAACAGCAGGGCGCCGATGGCGATGCGGGTGGTGACCGCCAGGGCATAACCGATGCCATCCTGGCTCCACTGGATCGCCATGGGGGTGCTGCCCCAGATGAGGGTCACCATCAAGAATACCAGCCAGGTCGGCATGTCATCGATTCCGTGTGGTTGATCTGGAAGTGGCGCTGGAAAGATCACTATAGACCAACCATGCGCGGGAATGCAAAGACGGTGAGTCTCTCTTTCGGGGGGTCACCTTGTCAACCTTGACGCCTGGGGTTGGATCGGAAGGCAAAGGATGACGCGAAACGGGGAGAATGTTTCCTGGAACAAGATGTTGTGGGTTGCAGGCATGGTAATTGCAATACATTGTTTCATCGCGATCGCGCCAGCGACATCGCCCACGATCGACATCACAATCAATCCACGTTGGCCTGACAGGATCGATTCAAGACCATGACGCCCTCTTTGATCCCTTCCACGTTCCGGACTTTTCATCGCGCCACCCTGAGTGCTCTCGCGGCCCTGGGTGCGTGGAGCCTGTGCGCCTCCCCGGCGTGGGCCGAATCCGTGCCTGCCCAGGCGGTGCAAACCACGTCCGAGATCCCCGCCACCTCGCGCACGGCACTGCATCAGGCGATCGAGGCCGATAGCCCCGACGCCGCCCTGAAGTTGATCGCCGCCGGACAACTGATCAATACCCCGGACGGCTTTGGCCTGATGCCCCTTCATTTCGCGGCCATCAAGGGCAAGGCGGATCTGGTGGATGCACTTTTGAAGCAGAAGGCCGAGGTCAATGCCCAGGATCGGCGCGGCGACACCGCATTGCACATGCTCGCGGCCAATGGCGGAAACGAGGATCTGGCCCGGCTGCTGCTTAAAACGGGTGCCAAGCCGGATGTGCCGAACCGTACCGGTCAGACCCCCCTGCACTGGGTGGCTGCCGAGGGCAATCTTCATCTGGCCCGGGTACTGCTGGCCGCGCGCGCCAATCTCAACAGTCAGGATGAGGGCGGTGATACGCCGTTGCAATGGGCCGCCGAGGCCGGGCACGACAAGATGGTCGCCCTGCTGGTGGAAAACGGCGCGGATCCGAATCTGGCCAACCGCCAGGGGCGTACCCCGCTTTTCTGGGCCGCCCGGTTGGGGGATATTCCCATGGCCGAGTATCTGTTCGCGATGAAGGGGCGGGTGGATGTGCGCGCCGAGTCGGGCGATACCCCGTTGCACTGGGCGAGCGGCGAGGGGCATGCCGCGATGGTGAAGTTCCTGATTCGCTGGATGAACGACATCAACCCGTTGGCCGAGTACCAGGAGACCCCGTTGCACTGGGCGGCCATGCGTGGTCATGCCGAGGTGACCGGCATTCTGCTCGGCCATGGCGCCAATCTGGACGCCAAGGACAAGATCGGCAACACCCCGTTGACCTTGGCCAGGCAAAAGGGGCACGACGGGGTGGTCAAACTCCTGGCCGCGCGCGAGGAGGATCTGAAATTCGTCAAGAAGAACGCTGCCAACGCCATGCGTGCGTCAGCGAACGTGCGGGATGGCGCCTCGGCAGCGTCCGCATCGGGTGTCGGGGCGCGGTTGCCCGCCGGCAACGTGACCGCTCCTTCCGGCAACCGCTGATCCCCAGGCAGCGTTCGTCCTGACGCGTCGTTCGTTTTTGGCCGCCTGGTCGCTCCGAGGGGGAGCGCAGGGTTCAGAGGCGGTCAGGCAAACGCCGAACGCTCATCGCTCCGCGGCATCTTCCGCGCATGCCCGCACCTCGCGTCCGTTCCAGGTCCAACCGATACGCCGCGCTTGCACGCCACCCCGATCAACCGGGGTGGCGCGCACGATGCGCGGCGCGTTTTCCGGATAGTCGATCCGGGGGGGTGCGGCGATCGGAAGCCCATCCAGACGCGGGGAGGCGAGGGACCAGACAAAACAGGGCACGCGCCAGGTCGATGCAATGGCCGGATTTTTCAGATCATAACTCTCCACCGCCACTTTGAGCCGTTTGGTCAGACGGGCGGTGGCGCCCGGAAACCGCAACGCGCCAACTTGAATCTCCTCGCGTCCGCCCTCCCGAGTCGAGCGGATCACTCCCAGTTCCAACCACACATGCTCCCGGCTCGATTCGTCCGCTCGGGCGCGCAGGCGCAGAGTCACTTCACCGGTTCCGGGCTCGAACGGCTTGCGTACGCTGACAAACCGCCCCTCGTAGGCCCCGATCTCCGAGAATCCTCCCGGCGCGGTTTTCAGATCCCGCGGATCCTGGGAGTCCCACCGCGAGAAGATCGCACCCGGTCCATGCAGCTTGTCATGCAGTCGCAACTCGGTTTGCAGCCCGAAATAAAACGAGATGCCGTTCAAGGCCGAGTGCAATTGCAGATAGAGACGTCCGCCATCCAGCGGAAACGGCTCCAGGGTCAGAGGAATGGCGATCTCCGTGACCGGCGCCTCCCGTTGCCAGGGATAGGTGATGTACACATAGTGCCAACAGCAGGTGCCGCGCTGGTTCGGTCTCTTGTCGGCGCCGAACTGCTGGTGGCGGGTGGCGCGGTTCACGGCGATCCGTTCCGTGGGCGCGGCTGAGGGGCGCGTATCGTTCGGATTGGACTCCACCTTGAAAGGCGCCGATTGCGCCCCCGACACCGAGCGCAACCGCACCTCGGCATGTTCCGCCTGGTTGCGTGCCACGCAGCGGGCATCCAACACCCGCCCATCCGGATCCACCTGGCTGACCGGTTCCTGAACCCTCTTCCCCTCCGCTTCCATCCGTTCGATCAACAGTTCCACCGGATCCGCGCCGGTCACCCGATACAGCCCTTCGAGCCGGATCCGGCCTGCTCCACACCCCGGATCCTCCACCCGGCGCACCTCCTCCAGGGTGGCCTGGAGCGGGGCAGGGGTGGGCGTTGCATCGGCATGAACCGGTGCGCTTGCCAGCATCAGCCAGGCCCAACCCACCCAACCCATGTGAGCGCGATGCTCGATTCCGAACCGGTTCATGCTGCCTCCAGGTGCCTGTATTGAGGTGTTAAACCATACCTGGCTTGGGATGTGTGGTTTTTATTGGTGAAAAAAAAAGAGAAGGTCTGGGATGGAATCTCCCAGACGCTCTCTTTTTTTTCAACGGAAAAAGCGACATAATCCAGACCGGGTTCGGTTTGAGTCGTCAACTCCCCATCCCGTGACCGCATCACCCCACATCCAGGACCGTTCCATGGATCACGTCGCAACCGCCACCCTGTTCGTGTCGATCGCCAGCTATCGCGACAGCGAATGCGCGCCCACCCTGGTGGATCTCTTCGCCAAGGCACGCCATCCCGAGCGGGTCTCTGTCGGGGTGTTGTGGCAGATTCTGCCCGACGTGGATGGCCCGGAGTTCACCGCCGTGCCGGATGCCTGGCGCGACCAGGTACGCGGACGGATCGTGCCGGTCGCCGAGAGTCGCGGGGCCTGCTGGGCGCGCAGCCTCATCCAGACCGAGTTCTTCGGCAACGAGGCCTATTTTCTCCAGATCGACAGCCATACCCGCTTCGATCCGGACTGGGACGTGAAGCTGATCCGCATGCTGCACGCCTGTCCTTCGCCCAAACCGGTCCTCTCCACCCATCCCAACAAATACCTCCCCCCGGACGAACGACTCGCCAAGGGACTGCCCCATCTGCGCGCCAAGAAGTTCAACCGCGACGGCATCCTGATTCCGCAAGGGGAGTATCTCTCCCTGGACCCCAAACCCGAACAGCCTCCGCCGGCGGCCTTCATCGGCGCGGGCATGGTGTTCGCCAAGGGGAGCATGGTGGACGAGGTGCCCTATGATCCCTATCTCTACTTCCACGGCGAGGAGATCACGCTTTCGGCCCGGCTCTGGACCCACGGCTATGACCTGTTCACCCCCAACGACGTGATCCTTTACCACGACTATACCGAACGGGAGCGCAACAAGCACTGGGATGATCACCGTGGCGACTGGAACCGGATGCACAAAAACGCCGTGGCGCGCCTGGAACATCTGTTGGAAGTGCGTCCCTCCACCGATCCGGAGGTGTTGCGGGAGATCGAACGGTATGGCATGGGGCGGGTGCGCACCCTGGATGGCTACATGGCCCATGCGGATGTGGATCTGCGCCGGCGGGTGATCGGCACGCGCGGATCGGATGGCCACTTTCCGTCCCATCCGCCCACCTCCGGGATCGGCGTGGAGATCGAAAGGATCTTCACCCGCATCCATGCCGAGAACACCTGGGGGAGCCGGGAGACCCGCAGCGGCGAGGGGTCGGAGTTGCGCGCCACCAGCGAGTTGCGCGCCCGGCTCGAACAGACCCTGGCGCGTCTGGGGGTGCGGGTGCTGGTGGATGCCGGATGTGGGGATCTGAACTGGATGGCCGGGGTGTCGAAGGGGTTGGATCTTTATCTGGGCTACGACGTGGTGGAAGAGCTGATCCGCCACAACCGCACGTTGCATGGCAACCGTGCCAACCATCTGTTCGGGGTGGCCGAGATTTGCCACACGGTATTGCCCCGCGCGGACGGGATTTTATGTCGGAATGTGTTGACCCATCTGCCCAACGATCTGGTTCTCAAGGCGTTGCGCAACTTCAAACGCGGCGAGAGCCGCCATCTGTTGGCCACCACCTTTCCCAACGCGGTCAACGAGGAGACCACCCTCGGCCACTGGCACAAGGTGAATCTGACCGCGCCACCGTTCGCGCTCCCGGAACCGATCCTGTTGATTCCGGATGGCAAGGCGCGTCATGAGCGGTTCTTGGGGGTGTGGCGACTGGCGGATTGGTGAACCCGCCAGTCGCTCCATGGGGGTGATCAGCAGCGACCGTGCATGATGCCGAGTTTTTCGGCAAAATATTCATCCTCGTTCAACGGCGCGGTCGGCGGACGAAACAGCCAGTTGATCTCGTTGGCGGTCAGGCTTTCGTTGCCCCGGAGGTGACCACAGAGGGTACGGCGTTCGCGCTCGAGCATTTTCAGAGTGTTGTACAGCGCGTTGATGCGCTCCTCGTTGGCATCGAGCAGCGTTTTGGCATGCAATCCCGCGTGTGGCATCTGATCGGCGTTCAAACCGGCCATGGAAGGTGCGCGCATGGTCAAATCCCCTTGATTCTCAACGTGCAAATGCGTCATCCCATTGGCGATTCGCTCGGATGACAAAGAGCGGATAACCGATTGCATGCAGGAACGGGACCAGAGACGCTATAGAGTTTCGTTAAGCATACCAAGGAGCGGTTCGGACGCGCAAGGGACGGCGGCCAGATTGGTGTAGACGCCAGGGGCAATCCGGGATCGGTTCGGACGCGCAAGGGACGGCGTATGACAAGGATTCAATCATTCCGGATCCAGGGTGATCTCCCCGTGGATCCGTGGATGCGGGTCCATGGCGGTGAGGGATGGGCTGTCCATCGGATGTGTCCCCCCGTGGAACCGTGGATGCCGGGTTCCACGGGGGCGTCATCTCTACACGATCTTCACCTCGATGCGCTCGCCGTCGTTGGGATCCACCAGATGGACCGCGCAGGCGATGCAGGGGTCGAAGCTGTGGATGGTGCGCAGGATCTCCAGAGGCTGCTTGGGATTGGCCAGCTTGTGACCGCGCAGGGCCGCCTCGTAGGGACCGCTCACGTTGTCCGGATCACGCGGACCGGCATTCCAGGTGCTCGGCACCACCGCCTGATAGTTGGCGATGACCCCCTTCTGGATCACGATCCAGTGGGCCAGTCCCCCGCGCGGGGCCTCCATGAATCCCACCCCCTTGGCCATGGCCGGCCAGGTCGAGGGTTCCCACTTGGCGGCGTTGGCGGTGCGGAAATCCCCGGCGCGAATGTTCCCGATGAGTTGGTCGAGCCAGCCATCCAGGGCATCGGCGAGCAGTTTGGTCTCCAGTCCGCGCGCGGCGGTGCGGCCCAGGGTGGAGAAGAGGGCCGAAACCGGGATGTTCAGCGTGGAGAGGGTCTTTTGCACCAACGCCTGGGTCGGCTCGTGCCCCTTGGCGAAGAGCATCAAGACCCGCGCCAGAGGTCCCACCTCCATCGGCTTGCCGCGCCAGCGCGGCGCCTTGAGCCAGGAGTAGGATTTCTCCACCTCCAGCTGCTCGTAAGGCGGATTGGGACCGGTGTAGTTGAGTTTGGTCTCCCCCGCGAAGGGGTGCAATCCCTGCTCCTTGCCGCCGGCATGGTCGTACCAGGAGCGCGCCACGAACTCCTGGATCTCCTCCTCGGCGCGCAGATCCACCGGATGGATCTTCGAGAGATCCCGGTTCAGGATCACGCCGGGCGGGAAGAAGAACGACGCCGGATCCTTCATCGTGGTGCCGGGCAGATCCCCGTAACACAGGAAGTTTCCCACCCCCTCGCCCACGGTTCCCCAATCCTTGTAGAAGCTGGCGATGGCCATCAGATCCGGCAGATAGACGTGATCCACGAATTCGCGCATGGAACGGATCACGTTGCGAACCGTGGCCAGCGCGTTCATGTCCACGGCGGTGCCGGCCTGGGCGCCGCTCTCCAGCGAGATCGCGCATGGCACCCCGCCCACCAGGAAATTGGGGTGCGGATTCTTGCCGCCGAACAGGGCGTGGATCTTCACCACCTCCCGTTGCCAGCGCAGGGCGTCCAGGTAGTGGGAGACGGCCATGAGATTCGCCTCGGGCGGCAGCCGATACCCCGGATGACCCCAGTAGCCGTTGCGGAAGATCCCCAGTTGTCCGCTCTCCACGAACCCTTTGAGCGTCTTGAGCACGTCGGCGAAGTGACCCGGCGAACCCGGCGCCCGCGATCCCACCGCACGGGCCAGATCGGCGGTGGCCGCGGGATCGGCTTTCAGGGCGGATACCACATCCACCCAATCGAGGGCGTGCAGGTGGTAAAAATGCATCACATGATCGTGTACATACTGGGCGCCGATCATCAGGTTGCGAATGAGTTGCGCGTTGGGCGGGATCTCCCAGTCCAGCGCATCCTCCACCGCGCGCACCGAGGCGATGGCATGCACCAGGGTGCAGACCCCGCAGATGCGCTGCGTGAAGGCCCAGGCATCACGCGGGTCGCGCCCTTTCAAAATCAATTCGATGCCGCGCACCATGGTTCCGGAAGAGTAGGCCTCCCGGATGGTGTCGCCGTCCATTTCGGCCTCGATGCGCAGATGGCCCTCGATGCGCGTGATCGGATCCACCACGAGACGTTGCGTCATGGGAGTCGCTCCTACCGGTCAGAATTGTTCTCGGATTTGTACGATGGGGGGCATTCCCCCTCACCCCCCTCCCGTGGGACTCCCGCGCGGGAGTCCCATGGTAAAAGGTGTTCGGCCACCAGTTCGGTGAGCCCCACCACCTCGATGTCCATGGCATACTTGTCGAGATCCTCCTCGATCACCATCCGGCAGTTGGCGCAGGCGGTCACCAGGGTATGCACACCCAGGGTTTCGATCTGCTCCTTCTTGCGCTTGAAGGCCAGAAGCCGCCACGGTTCGGCCCGCTCCAGGGTGCTTACGCCACCGCCGCCGCCGCAACACCAGTTCATGGCGCCGTGATCGGCCATCTCGCGGAAGTCGCTGGCCACCTGTTTCAAAAGATTCCGGGGCGCCTCGACCACCCCGCCACGGCGCACGATCTGACAGGGATCGTGGTAGGTCAACGGGCGATCGTCGAGGTTTTTGTCGAGAGGCAGTCGACCTTGGGCGCGCAGTTCGTCGAGCACCTCCAGGATGTGTTGCACCTGGAAGCCGTATTTGCGTCCGATCAGATCCTCCCCCTCCCAGCGCAGCGCCCGGAAACCGTGTCCGCACTCCGGGCAGATCACGGTTTTGACCTTCAACCGTTCAGCCACCTCCACGGTACGCATCACGATGCGCCGGGCGATGTCCGGCACGCCGATCTGAATGCCGCCGTTGGTGGCCTCGAAGGCCTGGGTGCTGATGGTCCAGGTGACGCCGGCCTGCTTGAAGATGCGCGCCACCGCGCCGATGTACTCCGGGAACTGCACGATCTCCATGGAGGAGAGCAGCACCATGTAATCGACCCCCTCGCGATCGAGCGGGATCTCGACCCCGAGTTCCGCCTCCTGATGGCGGATCTGGGCCATGAGGGTGTCGATCGTGACCCCCATGGCGCTCCCTTTTTCCAGGTTGCGCCGGGTGGCTCCCACCAGATCCGCCGGGGCGTGTCCCGAGGCGGCCATCCCTTCGCGCATGCGCCGGATCATGTAGACCAGATCGTTGCCCACCGGGCAGACCATCGAACAGCGTCCGCACAGGGTGCAGGTGTCGAAGACCAGTTCGCTCCAGGACTCCAACTCCGCGTCGGTCACCTCGGGCAGAAGGCCCAGAATGGCCTGGATGCGTCCCAGCAGGGTGAACTCCCGCTCCCAGAGCCGGCGCATCGGTTCGAGTTTGTGGATCGGCGCCATGCGCGGATCCTTGCTTTCGGTGTAGAAGAGACAGGATTCGGCGCACAGCCCGCAGTGGACGCAGGAGGCGAAGAAGCTCGCCGCCGGCGCGTTCAGGAAGTTGCGGAAGGCGTTGAGCCCCCGTTCCAAGGTTGCGCTCATGATTGCACCCCCTTGCGTCCGAACCAGACGCCCGTGTACCAACGCGATGGGAAGGCCGTCACCCCGTGCAGCAGGCGGGTGAAGGGCAGCAGTGCCAGCAGAAGATCCGCGGAGAGCACATGCAGGGCCAACGACCAGGTATAAGGCAAGAGCAGTTCATGCCAGGCAAGCCAGCCGGTGAGGAGCGGCAGAAAGGTGAGCGCCCAGCCGAAGTAATCCATGAAGGTGGACAAAAACCGTTTCACCGGGTTGGTGATGCGGCTCACCAGCACCAGAATCATGGCGATCAGGGCGGCGACCGTGGCCAGTTCGATCAGGGGGTTGCTCAACGCCGGCCAGCGGATCCCCAGCAGGCTCCGGAAGATCTCGATGTGCGGGGCGAAGAAAAACAGCACGATGAAGAAGCCGGCATGGAACACCCAGCCGCCCAGATAGGTCACCGGCGCGCGGGCGAACATGCCCGGCGCGGGCAGAAAACGCCGGAAGACGGTTTTGAACCCCTCGGTCGGGCCATCCTTCAAGGGTGTGGCCAGGCAGCGGCGCGGGTGGCCGAGGGCGTAGATCTCCACCAGACGCCAGATGAGCCCCACCAGAAACAGGGCCAATGCCGCGTGGAAACCGGGTCCACGCGCCCAGATCAGCAGGTCGGAGGCGAGGGTGTTCATGAGGATCTCTCCAAGTCGTCGAGTTGCAGGACCGGGGTGGCCGCGCGGCTGGCGTTCTGTTGGCGGCGGTTGGACAATGCCACGCCGGCCCCCAGGATCGCGCCGCCCGCCACGGCGATGGGGATGACCCGACGCGACAGGGGCGCCGGGGCCGACAGGGCACGGTAGAAGCCGCCCGCGTCCCAGAAGCGCGGTTCCGAGCAGCCCAGGCAGCCGTGTCCGGACTGGATGGGGAAACTCACCCCGCCGTTCCATTTCAGGGTGGCGCAGGCGTTGTAGGTGACCGGTCCCTTGCAGCCGAGCTTGAACAGACACCATCCCTTGCGGGCTCCCTCGTCGTCGAACCGCTCCGCGAACAGCCCCCGATCGTAGAACGGGCGGCGGTAGCAGCGGTCGTGCAGGGTTTCGCCGTAGTAGGAGCGGGGACGGTTCAGGTTGTCGAGCACCGGCCACTTGCCAAAGGCGAGAAAGTGCGCCACCACCCCCACCATCACCTCCGGGATCGGCGGACAGCCGGGCAGGTTGATCACCGGTTTGTTGCGCACCACCGCCGAGATGGGGGCCGCGCCCGTGGGGTTGGGATGGGCCATGGGCAGCCCTCCGAAGGCGGCGCAACTGCCCACCGCGATCACCCCCACCGCTCCCTTGACGGTCTCTTCCAGCAGGGTGCGGTTGTCCACGCCGGCGATGGTGGAGAACCCCTTGCCACCCAGTGGCACCGCGCCATCCACCACCACCAGATAGCCGTTGGGATTCTCGCGCATCGCCGCCTCGCGGGCCTCTTCCGCAGCGGTTCCGGAGGCGGCCTGGAGGGTGTGGTGGTAATCCAGGGAGATCGACTCCAGGATCAGTTGTTCCAGGGTGGGGGCATAGGCGCGCGTCAGCGCCTCGGTGCAGCCGGTGCACTCCTGCAACGACAGCCAGATCACCGAGGGACGACGTGCGTTTGCCAGGCCTTTGGCCAGGGCCTTTCCCGCGCCGACGGGC
The DNA here is from genome assembly GCF_058402785.1 of Candidatus Magnetaquiglobus sp. NCBI lineage: Bacteria > Pseudomonadati > Pseudomonadota > Magnetococcia > Magnetococcales > Candidatus Magnetaquicoccaceae > Candidatus Magnetaquiglobus > Candidatus Magnetaquiglobus sp. The sequence continues at coordinate 100,190 of NZ_JBZVFG010000006.1, read as the reverse complement.
AACGCCAGCGCGGCGGCCAGGGCGGCGCCGTAACGCAACAGGGCGCGTCGGCTCACCCCTCGGTCGAGCAACAGCTCACCGAGTGTTCCGGTCGTTTTCATGGGAGTGCTCCTCGTTTGCAAAGGGATCGGCGGACGACTGCCGCCACAGACGGATCAGATGAATCACCGCGACCGCGACTTCGGGGAGTGCCACGGACACGGGGGGGGTGAGGGTGGTGCCCCAGCCGAGGGAGGCTGGTTGAATGGCCACCATGGCGCGTCGAACCGGCAGGGCGTCGTCGAGTTTGAGGGAGTCCAACAGATCGGCCAGACCCACTTCGTGGGCGCTGCGTCGGCCTCCGGACATCCAGCGATCCATTTCGGCCCCTTCGAAGAGGCGGATCGCGCCGGGATTTTCGCCCAGATTGGCCGCGTCCACGATGATCAGGGCCGGAAGATCGGCCATCACCGAGGCCAATTCAAAGCCCAGGGTGCCGCCATCCAGACAGGTGACCCCTTCCGGGAGTTCGGGATGGTTCTTGAGCAGGGACAACAGATGCACGCCGGCCCCTTCGTCACTCAGGAGCACATTGCCCACCCCCAGAACCAGTACCGGCATGCCCATGCGCGTCTCCTTTGGATCAAGGTTGCATGTGTAAGAATGCTTGAATATTCTTATACATTAAACTGCGTCAGATTTCCGCATATTTTTTTGTAATAAATGGTCACGATGCGCAATGTGTGCCATCATTGAGAGTGATTCAAGGGAAAATGACACCGATGGTGCATGGGTGGGGCGCGGTGAACAGGGGTGATGGGTGCGTTGGTTGCCATGCCCGGTTGTTCAGCGTCACCAGGCAGAATATTTCTCTACACCTGGAGAATCTTTATCAAGACGGTGAGTTGGACCCCGCCGCAACTGCCAAGGAATCCTTGACAGTTCAAACCGAGGGTGCCCGCGAGGTGCGTCGCCCGGTCACGCTCTACAACCTCGACGCCATTCTGGCGGTGGGCTACCGCGTGACTGCGCGCCAAACGGCAGGCCATCACCAGCATGGCCTTCTGGAGGCAGAATATCGGGCGGATCCTCACCGCCAACGGTTTTTCCCTGCTGGCCGGAGCGGGTACCGTGAGCCATGCGCGGATGGAGCAGCAGGTCTCTGCTTCGTTTGTTCACGACGACCAACACCGCAAAACCCACGCAGCGCAAGCCGCTGACATGGAAGACGAAGCCGAGCTGAAGACACTGGGAAACAAGATCAAACAGCGCGTCGGCCCGGTGTCGTGATCCATGCCGTTGGCATGGGACGTGAGTCGATGAACCGGCTCGATACCACGGGTTCCTCCCTTCGGGCTCGGCATGCCACGTACCAGGATCAGAACCCGGTGCAGATATGGATGCGCCTGTCGGGCTGATAGGGGGTGGCGGTGCCGGGGGTGGTTTCGTCCTCGTTGTGGTCGCTGCCGCGAATGTCGCCGGTCTCCCCGTGGCCGTCGTCGAACTGGGTGTCGTAGACCATGGCGTATTCCGAGGGGATGTCCTTCATGCAGACCATCTTCTTGGTGATGCCGAGCACCTGGCCCAGACGTCCATCGGCGATGCCGGTGAGCCCTCCCGCCGGATTGAGGGGCTGGGCAACCGGGGTGGTGGTTCCGTTCGGCAGACACGTCCCTTTCAAGAGCCCCTCGCAATACAGATGGTTCCAGGCCAGCGCGGTCTCGGCAGGCGATGCGGAAGACGAGGGGATGCGGTTGGCTGGCGGGGCCAGAAACAGCCCCTCGATCATGCCGTTGCCATTGCCGGGCGTGGCGCCCACCGCCCAGCGGCTCGCCGCCCCGGCATCGTCGCCCGGCAGCATCCAGTAGGCGTCCGCATAGGTGTTGATCGCCCCCTGGGTGGCCTGGGTATCCAGGGCCAGACGCTTGATCTTGGTGTTCTTCACCATGCTCATCCCCTTGAGCACCCCGCCGATCAGAAGGCCGATGATCATCAGCACGATGGCGATTTCGACCAGGCTGAACCCCTTTTGTGAACTTCCGCGTAATCGCTGCATGCTCATTCCTCTCCGGTTGCGGTTCGTAAACGTTCCATTCCGATGCGCATGGCCCTTTGTTGAGCCGGGGTGTCTCCGCCGCGTTCGAGGCGCTCGGCGAGTCGGTTGCGCGCCTTTTTGGGTTCTCCCAGTTCCTCGAGGATTCTGGCATGCAATCCATCCACCCAAAAGGGGATTTCTTTTGGTTCCAGGTGGGATTCGAGGATGTTGAGATAATACCGTGCCAGCCGGTTGTCGTTCAAGCGGTGTCTGGCCACGCTGGCCGCGCGGGCCAGCCATGGCCAGCGTCGCGCCGGATTTTCCAGAAACGCCCGGTGGATGAAATCGAGCATGCGCCGCTGACGGGCCGGATCGGGCACGAAGCCGTGAATCTCCAGTGCCAGATCCAGCGGCAACCCCGCGCGCGGGTCCAGGGCCAGCAAGCGCTCCAGCCAGGCGATCAGGCGTTCCGGATCGATGGTGCGCAGGGGGAGTTGGAGACCGGGTTGTTGATCGAAGGTTTGCAGTCGGATCCCCCAGGACCGGGATGCGACGATGGGATCGTTGAGGGTGGTCAAGCGCAGCACGGCCACGGAGGGGGGGGACTCCAGGGAGGTGGCGACCGGCTCGGCTCGGGGTGTCTGGAGTCGCCACGCCGTTTGCAGAAGGGCGATCACGATCAACGGGGTGATCAGACGCCAGGGGAGCGGGCGGGCCATGGCGGTCAAAACGGCTTGCGGGCCAGATCGATCAGCCCGATGGCGCTCCACAACAGCACCTGGAGTGCGGTTTCGACAAGCATGGGGCCGAAACTCTCCCAGGTTACGTGACCGTAAGCCAGCCAATGGGAGACGGTGAACCGTTCCAGATCGGGCAGCAGCCAGGCGAGTCCGGTCAGCGCTCCATCCAGGATGTGACCGCTCCAGCCCGGCAGTTCATGGCCCGGCTCATCGGCCATGAGCTGGATGGCGGGCAGCAGGCGGGCCAGGAGATAAAAACCGGCGGTGCCGGTCATGGCCAGGGTGGGTTGGCGGATGGCCAGGGCCAGGAGCAGGGCGAGGGTGGCGAGGATCAGCAGTTCGCAGGCCAGGGTGAGGCTCCAGGCCAGGGCCACCGGTCCGGGGAGCAGCGGGAGCATGAGCAGACCGCACAGGATGGCCACGCCGAGCGCGAGCAGATGAAAGCCAAGCAGCCGTCCCCAGAACAGCGTCGCACGCGGGAGGGGCAGTGCGAGCAGACATTCCAGAAGCCGTTGTTGTCGTTCGCGGCTGATGGTGAGGATCACCAGCAGGGCCATTTCGAACAGGCTGGCCAGACGGAGCCAGAAGCCGGCCAGGATGGCGCTGGTGTGGCTTGTTTCGGTGAGGGCGATCGGTTCGGCGAGCAGGGCGAGCAGCCAGCCGGCCACCAGAAGCCCCATCAGTCCGAGGTGCCAGCGCTCCCGCCAGGCCATGCGGCAGGTGGCCATGGCCAGGATGGCCAGCGTGGCGCGGGGCGTGGGGGGGCTCATGGCGCGCGTGGTTCCCGACAGCGGATCGGGTGACCGGCTTCGAGCAGCCTGGCCTTGAGCAGCAGCGGCGAGGGGTAGATCATCTGACCGATGCCCCCTTTGCGCATCACCAGCGTGACCGGCTGGGTGGCGGGTTGATGGGGCGGCCACCCCTCCTTGCCCGCCGCGACCACCACCACCGGCAGATCATCGGCCAGGATCGGGCCGGCGTCGTGGTCCAGGCGCACGGTGAGATCGCCTGGGGTTTGGCAGGTGATCGGCGCGTGCCAGGCGGGAGACAGGTGATAGCGGAACGGCTGGCCCCATGGATCGCGTGGCGGCACGCCGAGGGCGCGCCAGGGCAGCAGCCCGTGCCGGTGGCGGCAGTGACCGGGGGATTCCTCCAGGCCCAGCCCCTCCTCCCGAACCCCGACATTCTCTGGTGCGGCGGCTGGGGCCTCCGGGCAGGGCAGGCGACCATGGCGGATGACGTGGCCGATCAGGGCGTCGTGGATCTTTTCCAGGGCAAGTTGGGCTTTTTGTTTTTGTTGGGCGTCCCGGAGCGGGGTGAGGGCGGTGAGTCCGCCGCCGATCAGAAGAGCCACGACCGACAGCACCACGGCCAGTTCCACGAGGGAGAATCCCGACTGGCGGGATGGGGGCGCCGATTGGCCGGCGTATCCCTCGAACCATTCACGGTCTGGCGCGCAGGGCATCGCAATGGATCTCCAGAGGGGGGGCATGGGGTCGGGTGGCGGCATGCAGCCGGGCGGCCACCGGGTGACGCGCGCAATCCGTTCCGGGTTCGGCCTGGTTGTCGGGCCTGAAGGCGGCGACCAGGGTGTAGCCGATCGGGGTTTGCTGGCCATCGAACAGGGGAGGCAGTCGCAAGGTTCGCCAGGGCAGCAGACCGGTGGCATCCTGGCCGGGGTTCGGGCATGCGGCGGGGGCGTCACCCGTCTGGCGGTAGTCGCCCGCGCGCTCGGATAACGGACACGGCAGCGTGCCGGGGCGCCCAGGCTCCGAAGCGGCGACGATCCCCCAGGCGATCAGGGCCTGGCTGGCCCTGGCCATCGATCGGGCGGTGCGTCGTTCCGCGCGGGCCTGGTCGGACTCCAGCAGCAGCGCGTCGATGATCCACCCCAGACCCGCCACCAGAAAAAACGCCAGCCAGATCAGCAGCACCGCCCCGCGCTCCCCATGTCGGGAGCCGGTGTGGGGCGGACCGGGTGGCAGGGGGTGCATGCGGTCCTTTTCCATCAGGAACCCATCCGGGCGATGAGATCGTAGACCGGCCCGAGCACCGACAGGATCACCCATCCCATCACCCCACCCAGAATCAGGGTCAGAAGCGGTTCGGTCAGCTGTTCCAGCCGACCGATCCCCTCCTGGATCTCCCGGTCGAGAAAGTAGCCGATGTGCCGGAATCCCTTGGCCGGCGCGCCGCTCGCCTCGCCGGCGCGGATCATGTTCTCCAGGATGGGCGGAAAGAGCCGGGCGTTGGCAAAGGCATCGGCGATCCGCTCGCCGTTGAGAAGATGATTCCGGGTGGTCTCCAGCGCATCGCGCAGCGGTTGCCGGTCGGTCAGGCCGTCACACAGGGTCAAGGCCTCGGGCAGGGGGATGCCGGCTTCCAGCAGCAGGGCCAGGGCGTGGGCCAGCCGGGCCTGGATGGTTTTTTTGATCAGGGGGCCGATCACATGGAGCGAGAACAGCGCCGCATCCACCCTCCCGCGCAGGATCGGATTCGTCACGCGCGCCATGCGCAGACCGATCAGAAGCAACACCGGCAGCACCAGCAACAGCGGCCACCAGTCGCCGACGAAGCCGGCCATGGCGATCAGGGCGCGGGTGTGCCAGGGTGGGGTTTCGTTCAGGGAGGCGATCAGTTCCAGCAGTTTGGGGACCAGAAAGAGCATCAAAAACAGGATCAACCCGCCGATGGCCGTGCCCACGATGGCCGGATGGATCAGCATGCGTCGCAACTGGGTGTGGCGTTCGTCCTCCCATTTGAGGGTTTCGGCCAGGGATTGCAGCAGGGTGGGCAGTTGACCGGTGCGCTCTCCCATATGGACCAGGCGCACGAACAACGGATCGAAGGCGCGGGGGTGGTGTTCGAGCGCCTCGGAAAGGGTCGCCCCGCCGTGCAGATCCTCGATCAGGGCCGCCGCGATGACCCGCATGCGCCGATCGGCCACATGGTCGCGAAAATCACCCAGGCCGGTCAAAAGCGGCACTCCGGCGCGCAACACCTGCTCGAGATGCAGACAGAACAGCAACAGCCCGCGCCGCGACACCTCGCGCCGCCAGAAGAGCCGATCCATCCTGCTACCCCCGTCCAGGCTCTGGTGACGGATCAGCATCAGCCCGATCCGGGCCAGACGCGCCTCCAGATCGTCCGGACTGGTGGCGGTCAACTCTCCGGCGTGGATGGTGCCACCCTCATCCGTGGCCCGGTAGCGATAGCGGATCATGGCGCATCCGATCCAGGGGATGGGGAGCGATCTTCCCATCCCTGTACGCCCAGCACGCGCGTCAACTCCTCGAGGCTGGTTTCGCCATCGATCACCCGCCGCGCGCCATCCGCGTGCAGCGGCACGAACCCCCGCTCCCGCGCCGCGACCCGGAACTCCGCCGGATGGGCGCGCCGCGCGATCAGATCGTTCATCGTCTCATCCACGATCAGGGCCTCCATCACGCACATCCGCCCCTTGTAGCCGCTCTGTCCGCAGGCCGGACAGCCGATGGCCCGGAAGACCATGGGTGGGGTGGCCTCGTCCACCCCCAGCAGCCGGCACGCCGTGGCATCGAGGGGATGGGGACTCTTGCAGCGCGGACAGAGCCGGCGCAGCAGCCGTTGCGCCAGCACGCCGATGATGTTGCCGGTCAAGGCATGGGGCTCGACCCCCATGTCGAGCAGACGTGGCATGGCCCCCAGGGCCGAGTTGGTGTGCAGGGTGCTGTAGACCTGATGACCGGTCATGGCGGCGCGCAGGGCCATGCGCGCGGTATCGGGATCGCGGATCTCGCCCACCAGGATGATGTCCGGATCCTGACGCAGGATGGAACGCACCCCGGTGGCGAAATCGAGCTGGATCGCTTCGTTGACCTGGGTTTGCAGGATCGACGGCATGGGATACTCCACCGGATCCTCCTGGGTCATGATGTTGCGCGCCGAGGCGTCCAGGGCGGCGATCATCGAATAGAGGGTGGTGGTTTTGCCACTGCCGGTGGGACCGGTGACCAGGATGATCCCTTCGGGCTGGGCCATCATCCGGTCGATGGCCGCGCGGTTGTGGGCCGAAAGCCCCAGGGCATCGAGACTGAGCTGGCCCCGGCTACGGTCCAGGACGCGCAGCACGAGGTTTTCGCCGAACAGGGTTGGTTGGGTGGAGACGCGGAAATCGATGGCGCGACCGGCGATGGCGCGCGCGAAGTGACCATCCTGTGGCAGGCGGGTTTCGGCGATGTCCATGCCGCTCATCACCTTCAGGCGCACCGTGATGCCGGCCTGGAACTTGCGCGGAAGGGAACGCACCTCGCGCAGCACGCCGTCGATGCGGTAGCGGATCCGCATGAAGCCGTCCATGGGGCTGAAATGGAGATCCGAGGCGTCGTGACGGATGGCATCGAGCAGCAGGGCATCGACCAGGCGGATCAGCGGATGGGCGAACTCCCCGGCGTGGGGTTCCAGACTTTCGGCGTCCACCTCGCCGCTTTCGATCTCGTGCAGGATCCCATCCACCGAAAGTTCCACCCCGTAGAGGGCATCGATGGCCGCGTGGATGGCGGATTCCGTGGCGAGTTTGCAGGTCAGGGTGGCGCCCGGCGGGAGTTGTGCGCGGATTTTGTCGTGGGTGGTCATCTCCAGGGGGTTGGCCATGGCGACCACCAGATGGTGTTCCGCCGGACTCCAGGAGATCGGCGCCACCCGATGCCGTTTGGCCAGGGCAGCGGGGAGAATTCGCGCGGCGGCGGGGTCGAGCAGATCCGGATCCAGGTCGATGCTCTCCTGGCGCCACAGATCGCCGAGCAGATCGCGCAGGGTGCGTTCAGGAACGAATCCGAGCGCCACCACGATCTTGCCGAGGGGTTGGGGTTGACGCTGTTGTTCGTCGAGGGCGATGGCCAGCTGGTCGGCGCTGATCACCCCGCGGGTGACGAGCAGATCTCCCAGTCTGGGCGCGCCCTGGACCATCGGGCCCGGCTCCGGGCCCGGCGCGCGCGGACGAAATCTGGCCGTCAGGCGCGCGCGCCAGGAGAGGGGTTCGGGCAGGGAATAACCGCTCGGGGGGCGTCGTCGCGCGAGCAGCAGGAACATGAACAGCAGGTTGGTGTCGTCTTGGGTGCCGGTGGGGGTGAATCCCAGGCTGCGGGCGGTGGTGCCCAGGGGGAGGATTTGACAGGTGGCGCATGGATGGGTACGTTTGGCCATCGCGGCCTGGAACACGGGTAGCCCGCCATCCGGGGCGAGGATGAGCACCTGGCCGGGTTGTTCGTTGGGCATGCGACGCAGGCTGGCCAGATAGAGCCGCGTCCGGTCGATTTCGGCGAGCGCCAGGTCGAGGGTCTCGCCGCCGGCGTCGGAGCGACCGGCGATCAGACGGCTGGAGAGCGGTTGTCCCTGATGGAAGAGGGTTTGCCGGTGTCCATCGGGGTGGAAGGTGATCAGGGCGCTCCAGGTGTCGGACTCCGGGGCCAGATCAGCCCGCAGCATGGGGGTCAGCAGAGGCACGGACCAGATCCCGACCACCGGGCGGTTTCGATCGCCCAGCAGATCCACCCAGGGTTGCACCCGCCCGGGTTCGGTGATGCCGCGCAGCAACAGCCGTTCGTTGCCATCGTTGTGCCTGCCCTGGGATTCGGCGCCGCGAAACGGCGTGGCGCGAAAGCGTCGCTCCAGGCGGCGGGCGATCAGTTCGCGGCGGTTGCGCCCCCACAAGGCAGGGATCGACTCCGGATGCGCCTCTTCTCCCTGGATGTCGAGGAGCAGATGGACCGGCAGACGTGGCGCCAACGCATCGAGTCGCGCGGCGCAGCTGGCCACCCCTTCCGCGCTGTTGGCAAACGGGGTGATCTGGGGGCGACGCGTCGCATCGACATGCACCACGAGCACCGTCCGATCCTGGATGATCAGCGTCAGATGATTCTTTACCGGTCGCCTCTCAAGGCGTGACCGAAGGGAGAGGCTGGAAATCATGCCTGTGGATGGACTCCTGGTGCGTGCGCGCCGATCCATTGACAAACGCCGGGTTGCATGGGAATGATGGACTTTTTCGACCCTGGAGGTGCGTGGTGATCACTCCTGAACGGCTGTTGAAATGTCTGGTCGATGAGACCCGCCTGCGCTGCGTGCATTTGTTGTTGCGCGAGAACGAGCTGTGTGTCTGCGAATTCGGCCATGCCCTCTCCGAGGTGCAGCCGAAGATCTCCCGACATCTGGCCACCCTGCGCGAACACCATCTGGTGCTCGACCGGCGCGCCGGCCAGTGGGTTTATTATCGGCTGCATCCAGAGCTTCCCGCCTGGGCGCTGGCGCTGTTGCGCGCCCTGGACGAAGGGTTGCGGGGGTCGGAACGCCATGAGGCCGATCACGCCCGTCTGTGCGAGATGCCGGATCGTCCGAACCGCTGCGTATCCGCGTCATTTACCATCTGAAGCACCCGGAACCGCGTTCTTTTCGTCTTGTCAACCAGCGCCCACGCTCCACCTTGACGCCCACGCCCCACCTTGGCGTCAGTCGGCGCCCACGCCCATCCGGGTGGCCACATGGCCACCCGCCGCCCGGTTTTTCAAAAACATCCGAAACATCGGCGCGAATTTTTCGGGAATCGACTCCTGCACCACCGCCTTTCCGCGCAACCGATCCGACCAGGCGCGCACCCGTTCCAGTCCCGTTTCGGGCCAGAGCGTCACCTGTCCTTCGAGGTGGGCGATGCGGGTGAAGAGCGGGGCCATGGCCACGTCCACCAGGGAGAGAACCGCGCCGTCGAATCCGCGGGCGCTCCGTTGCAAAGGCCCCTGTTCGAAGGTGTTCAGGGCGTCGATCAGTCCCTTGCGGGCGATCTCGAAGGCGGCGGTGTCCTGGGCCAGGCAGCACTGGGTGAAGAGCGACTGACATTGGCCGGAGTGGTTGATCCAGGCGCGACACACCCCCTTGTCAACCGGATCGGCGGGCAGCATGCCCCCCTGGGCCAGGTCGTTGAAGAATTCGTTGATCACGGACGAATCGAAGATCGCCACCCCGTCGGCGCGCAATGCCGGTACGCTGGATTGGGGCGACACCTCGGACAACCAGGCCGGACGGCTGGCCAGATTGATCGGCGTGGCCCGATGGGCGAGGTTCAGGTGGCGGGCGGTGATCACCACCCGTTGGCAGTAGGGACAGAGATCATTGACGAACAGTTCGATATCCATGGCGATCCTGATACGTGGCGCGAGGGTCGTGTTGGGTGATTCCATGGACGGAATCACCAAGCACTAAATAGAGTAACCAAGGATCAGGCGTCAGGGAAGGAAGTTTGCAGCGTGAAGATGCGGCGTTGGATCCGGTTGGGGTCGAATCCGGCCCAGCCACGGTGGGCGCGGGCGCGCAACGCCTCGCGATAGTGGGTCAGGGCATCCTGACGGGCGCCGGTGTGTTCGAGGGCGACTGCCAGGTTGTGGTGCAGATCGGGGTTGTCGGCATCGAAGCGCAACGCGGCGCGAAAGGCATCGCGGGCCGCGGGCCAGTGGTCGCGGGCGGCCAGGCGGGTGCCGAGCACGAACTGAAGCGGCGGAATGTCCGGCGATCCGGCGGGCAGGGCGCGCAGGCGGCTCTCCAGGGTTTCGGGATCGCTGGAGCGGTCCAGGGCATTGAGCCCGGCCATGGCGATCGGCGAGTCGGGTTGCAGACGGGCCAGCTCCCGATAGAGTTGACGCGCCCGATCCTCGCGCTGCTCGCGCATGGCCAGCGCCGCCAGTCCGGCCAGGGCCGACGGGTTGCCCGGTTCCTGACGCAACACGCTCTCGTAAAGTCGCCTGGCCTTGGCGTTTTCTCCCTTGTTGAGGGCCACGCGGGCCTGGTTCAAGGGGGTGGGCTGGTTGGAGAGGAACAGATAACGGGCCGGACGCGCCGGGGAGCGGGTCCATTCGTGACTGGGGGTCTGTTCCTCGATGCGCTCCCTGGCGTGGAGCGAGGCCGCGGTGAACGGTCCGCGCTCTCCGATCTCCGGCATCCGGGAGAGTACGGGCAGGGATTTGGGCATGCGTGCGCTGGCCGTGGCCGGGATTTCCGATGGATGCGACGTGGCCGCGGTGGTCTGGGTCGGAACGACGGGCGGACGGGTGGCCGCGGTGGTCTGGGTCGGAACGACGGGCGGACGGGTGGCCGCGGTGGTCT